>DASVSL010000053.1:0-6093 GCA_036388095.1 Saccharimonadales bacterium (SeqCode)
ACATTACCCCCGGACTGCGAAGGTCATCTACTATTATATCAGGATGACGGCTAGACTAAAGAGCATGCGTAAAGACTACATCGCCCTGCTGCGCGGCATTAATGTCGGCGGGAACACCCCAATGAAAATGGATAAACTGCGCGATTGCCTGACGACTGCTGGCTTCGCAAATGTCCGGACCTACATCGCCAGTGGCAATGTACTATTGAGCAGCGAGCTACCCCGAGATGCGGTTGAGTCAACGATTGCGACGGCCCTAAAGACGGCCTTTGCCTACGAAGCACCAGTGGTGACACTATCGCGCGAGCAGTTTTTACAGGTCTGTGACGAAGTACCAGTTGGGTTTGGGACTAAGCCGAAAATCTATCACAGTGATGTCATTTTCATCAAACCGCCGCTGACGGTTGCTGGGGTGAAACCACATGTGAGCGTGCGGGGCGGCGTCGATACCGCCAGCTACGGCACTCACGCCGTCTACTTCACCCGCGTCAGTGCCGAGCGCACCAAAAGTCACTTGGGTAAAATCATCGGCTCACCGGTCTACGGCCATCTGACGATCCGCAGCTGGCAGACCGTCAACAAACTACGAGCGTTGCTAGAGACCGAACAGAGCTGAAAACGCCCGTAGGATAATCTCGCGCGCAGCGAGAATAAAGACACCGATCTGGCTTGAAAAAAGAAAAACGATCGCAAAGACAATCAGTAGCCCCTGCTGCTCGATAACTTCCATGACGCGGCGAGCGCCGTCGGGCGCGAGAGCGTACAGCAAACGGCTACCGTCGAGCGGCGGAATCGGCAGCATATTGAAGATAAAGAAGCCGAGGTTGACGTAGACCGCGATCAGTAGTGCCTGCCCCGCAAAATCAGCTGGCGTCCCGAGCAGCGCATAGATCCCGAATAAGACAAAGGCAAACACCAAGTTGGTCAGCGGTCCGGCCAATCCGACCAGGGCGGCGCCAAACTCTTCGTATTTCACCCGGTTCGGGTTAAATGGCACCGGCTTGGCGCCTCCGAAAATCGGCGCGCCAATGATAGCCAGGATCAGCGGCAGCATAATCGTCAAAAACGGGTCGATATGCTTGATCGGATTCAGCGTCAGACGCCCTTCCCGCTCGGCGGTGTCATCCCCAAGCCAAAAGGCAACGTAGCCGTGCATGGCTTCGTGAATCGTCATGCTGATAAGCACGATCGCGATAACGAGGGCGATATAGACGGGGTCGAATTGCATGTAGAGTCAGTATAGCAAAAGCAACGT
Source organism: Saccharimonadales bacterium (SeqCode) (assembly GCA_036388095.1). Lineage (GTDB taxonomy): Bacteria > Patescibacteriota > Saccharimonadia > Saccharimonadales > Saccharimonadaceae > DASVSL01. Next base: position 1,256 of record DASVSL010000053.1, read on the forward strand.
CTGCCGCCAGCTCCTACCCTGCTTATGCTTGCACGGACGTATGAATGCTTTACACTTTTTAATGTCATTTTCTCTACAGTTGGGATACGAAAGATGATGAAGTTTGTTATGGATAACGGCGATCAGATTATCGCCGAACAGGACGGCAACAGCGCAGAGCGGCTCCGAGTAATCGACTCGACTGGCTCAACCCTCCCCTCCGACGGCGGCGTATATTACCTGCGTGAGCCGTTCGAGCGAGGCGGCCCAATCACTTACCTCAGGCTGCCAGCGGGCCGGCACGATCCGAACATCAGGATCTCTACGCTGCCCAAGCGCACCACCAGCGTCATCAAGCGGATCGAACCAGTCATCGTCTAGTACGCCTGCGCCTACCAGCTGGGCACCATGCCCGCTCCTTCACTGGAGCGGGCATTATAAATAGTGGCAGCCACCTCTTGACTCAAGACGGCAAAAACAGTAGTATTGAACAGCTAAGAACTAACTTTGGAAGAACACCAATGGCATCACACTGCGAACTCACCGGAAAAGGCAAAATGCACGGCAAAAACGTGAGTTTTAGCTTGCGCCGCACCAACCGCATCTTCCGCCCTAACCTGCAAAAAAAGACGTTTATGGTCGATGGCCAAAAAATCACCATGACGCTCAGCACCGCGGCGATCCGAACGCTCAAGAAAAAAGGTGTTCTGGCATAACCGTCAGCCGCATAAAATAGCCCTCCACAGTGAGGGCTATTTTATTTAAGATGCTTTATACACCTATTTCATAGCATCGTAGGAATAATTTGACATAAATAGTATAAATGATATATAAAGTATGGTGTCAGTTTCCTCGAGTGAATCGAGTTAGTCGATGTCGAAACCGAAGCAACGCGCCAAACCCCCGTACGAAGAACGTCGCTTCACGCTCATCTTCCACTACTGTCCAGAAATGGCATTGATCGACCTAGTACACCTGCTTCGAAAGAAAGGTCTGGTCGCAACACCACCCATTGTGATACCGGTACCAGCCACCCAGCGGACGATCATCGAAGGGTTGTACGCGCCTCACAAGACGCAGCGTGACGTTACTCCGGTCGTCAAAGACTGGGTAAGGCGCCGGTCCCGCAAAGACTCAATCGTGATATTCGACCAGCTCGTCGACCGCTGACCACCCGCCTGCCCGGCTCCCGGGCAGGCACTCTTTTTGCCTGGACTAGCTGCGCTCCAGTTGCACTAGGGTCAGGATATCAGGCAGCGGCCCTTTAATCTTCCATTTAGTTGTCGTCTCAACCTGCGGGGCGGCCAGTTCTTTGATGAACGGTTCCAGTTCCATTTGCGGAACCTCGTAGGTAACCGCTTTGTCGTCGTAGTGCGTCGGAATGACTACCTTCGGGTCGATTTGTCGGACAATATGGACCGCTTGGTGGGCATCAAGGGTGTAGCCATTACCACCGACCGGCACGATCAGGACATCGACCACCCCGAGCGCTTCAAGCTGCTCCTCGGTGATAACGTGCGTCATGTGGCCGAGCACGGCGAACGTCACGTCTGCCAGCGTAATCCGGTATATAGTGTTGATCACCGACTTGTCGTGGTCGATCATGCGCTCCGACGGCACACCCTTGACCGAGATATCCCGGACCTCATACTCACCCGGACGGTCAATGACCACGGCATCATCTGCCGCGACCAGCAGGTCCGCCTGTGTCGCAATAACGACGGCGTTTTTTGGCGTGACGTCTTTCAGGCCGAGTGCCGACAATTTCGGGTCAATGACGACCGTCGCTTTTTTAGTGGTGATGACGACGCAATTGCCGCCTTTATATTCAACGTCCATAATTCCTCCTTACCTGAGTATTCCTTCTTGGTCAGCCAGTACGGTGTGCTTGGCGGTCAGTAATTGCGCGATGAAACGGTCTTTGACGCTCAGCCGGTAGTAAAAGTCCTCGTATGTCATAACGGCATAATTAAGGGCCTTGTTCTCTTCTTCTTCCAACTCTTTGATGAATTTCTTGACCTGCGCCTTGTTGAGCGAGCCCGCAATCAAGATATCGACTTCGGCCTTTGACGTATGCACCAGTTGTCCCGCCAGCAGGGCAACTTTGACGTCACCAAGTGGCTTCAGACGCTTGGTCCAGTCGTTAGCATCGGCAACACCGGCGACGCTACTAATTTCGTCGGCGGCGAAAATCTGGTGCAGCGGCTCAAAATGAACATAGTCCTGGTTGATCTCGTAGTACAGCCGGTTGTTGCTGGTCTCGCTTTTGATAATGCCGATACTAAGCATGTTGGCCAGTTCACGCCGGACCGAGTTGATCTGCTCATCGATCTTGCGAGTGATTTCGCGGACATAAAAGGCTCGACCTGGATTGTTCAAAAACAGGTGCAGCAGCTTGACCCTGGTCTTTGAGCCAAATAGTGCGTCAATCATTGGTGTACCCTGTCCCTGACATGCTACTTATGATAGCACGCTGAACACCTCAGCGGGTCAGTCAATCAGCTCGATTAGCAGCGTCGTGTTCAATCTTTGCTGCAAGGTAGTTTCGAGCCTCGTCCAGGCTCAGCCACTGGATATAGTGCAGCCGCTTCAGATAGGTTAGCTGCCGCTTCGCTAGTTGCCGATCCTTGATGACAAAGCGTTCGATCGCCTCATTTTGTGTCATTTTTCCATGTAATACGGCCTGAAGCAGCGGATAGATATTGCCGGTCATAGCCTCCGACCGTTCGCCGTAGCGATTGGCCAGCTCGGCCGCTTCTTCGAGCACACCACCGGCGAACATCGCCTCCGCCCGGGTACGGATGCGGCGCTTGAGCACGTCCATGTCAGTAGTAATGGCGACAACGTGGGTGTTCGCGTCAGGCTCATCGCGCTTTACACCGGACTGTCCGCGTCGCAGTAAAGTTGCGATAAGATGTCGTTTATTCAACGGAATGGTGGGTAGTGATAGTTGTAGTGCTTTTATCATCGCTTGTAATTCTACTAATGTTAAAGCTTCATATGTAGCAAATTTATCACCATTATTTGATGCTTCGGGCCACTCATACTCTCGTACTAAGGCATCGATGTATAGACCCGTACCCCCGACAACGAACGGAAGTTTACCGCGCGCCTGGATAGCATCGATCGCGAGCCGCGCAAGCCGTTGAAAATCAACCGCCGTGAAGCGCTCACCAGGCTCTACGACATCGAGTAAATGATGTGGCACCCTTGCCTGTTCAGCCTGATTCGGCTTGGCCGTACCAATATCCATACCTATATAGACTGTCCGGCTATCGGCACAAATGATTTCGCCGCTATAGTGTTCGGCCAGGTCGAGTGCAAGGCCAGATTTGCCACTGGCAGTCGGGCCGGTGATGACGATTAATGGCTGGTTATTCATTCGGCCTCCAGCGACGCGTCGCAAAATCCGTCACTCGGTACTCGGCGACGGGGATTCCTTCGGCTTCGAGCGCTAGCCGGTGCCCCTCCTTGCCGCCATAGTACCCAGCGGCACAGTCTCCTAAGCGGTTGACAACCCGGTGCCACGGCAGCTCAGTCGGCCCGAAGTGCGCCAGCCCACCGACTTGTCGAGCCGCGTAGGGGTGCCCGGCCAGTGTCGCGATATCGCCGTAGGTCATCAGGTGGCCGTACGGAATCGCGGCGACCAGCTCATAGACATTACTTTTGAATGGTGCGTCCAAAATACTGCTCGACTTCCGTCCAATCTTTACACCGCTCGATGCTTTCAGGAGCGTCACCCGATTGCCACGGAAAATTGCCAAATAGTATCAGATGCTCGACACCATGTTGCCTGGCGTTTTCGAGGTGGCGGATGTTGTCGTCGATCAGCACACTGGCGCCAATCCTGGCGCAGACTTCGCCTTTAGAGCCTTCGTGGCCGACATGATCTAGCGAGGTAAAGACATCTTTAAAATGTTCGTTCAAGAAGGTGACTGTCGTCAGCTCCAGTTCGGGTGGTCGCGCCGTTACCAGGTGGAGCTCATACTGCAACGCCAGGCTGTGCAAGATCCGTAAGGTGTCAGCGTCCGGCACCGCCCGCGCGGTGTATTCATCGCTACTTTGTATTTCGGTCATCCGCCCAACCACGACGGCAGGCTCGGCAGTACCCCACTGATCTGTCCCGCTGACGTGGGCATCCTCTAACTTGATAGTGGTGCCAAAGCGTTGGTTATACATCTCAACGATGAGCGGCGTCGAACGTATCAAAACATCGTCGCAATCGATGGCAATGACCGGTCGTACGCTCATAGCGTCGTCGTGCGTACCCGCGCCGTCACTTCTTCGGCAAGTTTGGCAAAGAATACATCGGCATCGTAGCTGGCATCTTCGCGACCGTCGGCCGCTAAGTCAGCCCGGACCCGTGGCGTCAAAGTGCCCTGTTCGACTTCTTTTTCACCGATGACCAAACTGTAAGGCACTTTCAGTTGCGACGCAGCACGGATTTTCTTGCCGACGCTTTCGTTGGTGTCGTCGACGGTAAATCGAATGCCATGTTTCGCAGCTTGCTCGCGCAGTTCGCTCACGAACGCCACCACTTCGTCACTGTCTTTGACCTGGATGATGCGCAACTGTTCTGGGGCTAGCCACACCGGCAGGCGCCCGGCTGTATGTTCAATTAAAATACCGATGAATCGCTCAAGCGAACCGTACACGACTCGGTGGATCGCGATTGGGGTCTGCTTACTACCTTCATGATCGATATATGAAAGGTTGAACCGTAGCGGTTGCTGGAAATCGAGCTGTAACGTTCCCATTTGCCATGGGCGACCTAGTGCATCTTCCATCAGAATATCGATTTTAGGTCCATAAAACGCCCCGTCGCCCTCTTCGATGAAGTAGTCTTTGCCGCTCCGTTT
>DASVSL010000054.1:0-15006 GCA_036388095.1 Saccharimonadales bacterium (SeqCode)
ATATAACGGAGGCGAATCATGGCTGATACTAAAAGCGTTTTTATAGCATTTTCAATGGACGATGAAGGCAGCAGGAATATGTTTACTGGTCAGCGAGTACATGCCGGTACTCCTTTCGAGTTTATCGATTTATCCGTCAAGGAGAGGTATGAGTCGGGATGGAAAGAAAAGGTTACGACTCGAATCAGAAGAAGTGACGGTGTAATAGCTCTGATTTCGAAAAACACGCCCAGCTCCGAAGGCGAACTTTGGGAAATTGCCACTGCCGTTGCCGAAGGTAAGCCTTTGCTCGGCATCTGGCTCGGTGACTATCGGACAAAACCATCCGAAATGGGTACTGCTCCTTGCAAGATATGGACTTGGGATAATGTCGGCGACTTCATCGATTCCCTGTAAACACCATGGCTGATATGAATACCAAGCTGGAAATCTACAAAATGGCTGCCGAGATGGCTGACCGTGTCTCCGCTCGCCGAATGTTGGCGAACGGCTTCTTTTTGACCGTCAACACGACATTGGCAAGCGTACTTGGGTTCATGTATGACAAGCTCGCCAATGACAAGCGTGCGGTACTTATATTCATGTCAGCGGTCGGTCTTGTATTGGCTGTTACATGGTTCTTCAATATTCGGTCATACAAGCGGCTGAACAAGGCAAAGTACGATGTCATCAACGAAATGGAGAAAGACCTGCCGTATCAAAACTTCACCGATGAGTGGGAGCGGCTCAAGGGTAAACCGGCAGACGCTGAGACCACCGGTATGCGAAAACGTTGGCTCAAGTATAAGGACCGGTACACAGACCTCACAAATGTTGAAGGTACTGTTCCAATAGTCTTCGCCCTAATCTATCTATTTATACTCGCTGGTGCCGTCTTCAAGGTTATAATCAAATAATGACAACCGACGATAACTACATTACCGAAATTGCCACTAATATCAGAGCTAAAATCGACGCCGGCGACCTGCCGGACAAAGGACTGGAATTACTATTCAATAGCTATGCCGTACTGGCATTGGCAAAAGGCGGAGCTGTAACGAGCCGTGATGTCCATGACGCCTGGTCGGCTTGGGCAACTGAATACGACTCCGAAAACCCTTCACTTATTCCTTTTGACGACCTAACTGATGAAAATAAATCGCAAGATGATAAGTTCGTCGAAGCTATCAAAACTACTGTCTCCGAAATGAACCTCGTACCTGCCGGAAAGATAAGAATCTCGGTCGGGGCTGAAACCTCTGAGTCTGAGCTTGCAGCCGTAAAAGAGGCATTCGAGACTCCTAATATCGACCTTGCTATCAGTGCTGGACTTGTTCGAGCGTCAGCCGATGGCTTGCCGATGTATATCGCAGTTATCGCTCAAGGATTGGCAACCAATGCTCTTTGGGATCTAATCAAGTTCGCTGTTCAGAAAATCCTGAGCGATAATCGTTTTGGCAGGCGACATCAAACCGAAATCATTATTAGGCGGAAGAAATATGAAGCGTTTATCACCAAGGACAAGTTCCATGTAAAGCATTCGGAAGAAAGTTTTCAGTTTCCGGATATTGATTCACTTATCGCATACATCGAAGCCAATAAACTGGATGATGAGTAGTGTAATATGTAAAGGTTCTATGTAACGTGGTTACTTACCTTACAGCACCGGCAGGAGTTGCAAAGGCTGTATCACGGAAAAGTTCATCCCAACGTATCAGTTCTGACTTGATTTGGTTCCAATTGGAAACACGATAGGTCACCAAGAAACTACCCCGATCAGTATGACCGGGGTAGTTTCTTGGTGGATGGTATCACGTGCGTTACTGGTCGCGAAACTCTAGTTATAGACGCGGATGTAGTCGATCAGCATCGAGCTCGGTAGCTCGGCCAGATTAGGCGTACCTGTCCATGTTCCGGCCTTACCGTACTGGAGGTCGAGCAGGATGCGTTGGTCATAGTCGTCAAACGGCCACATGACGGTTTTGCCTTGCTTCCGTTGCTCGGCAGCTGCATCGGCTTCGGTGATCCGGTTGGTCGATACACCGTCGAAGGTGAAGTCAATGTACCCTTGGTGCCAGTCGACGCCGTAGACGTGGTAGGCGTCACAGAGCCGACCACTCGAGATAGGGTGTTCGTTCGTCATCTGGATTTTATCACTGCTTGATTTACCGAGGTGAATCGTTTGCTTCAGGCTGTTTTGTTTGTCATTGCCCATTTCGTAGATATCAATCTCGCCAGACTGTGGCCATGATGGTCCGGTGCCTGTAGAAAGCCAGATCGCACCCCAGACGCCTTTAGCGCAGGCCAGTTTGGCGCGTATTTCAAACTTACCGAACTTCGTCGTGTACGACTTAGTGTCCATGCCACCGCTTGTCACCGTTGACGCTGATCCATATGAGTTGGTGCACTGCGTCGTTTTTGTGTCAATCAGGGTTAATTTCAGGTTGCCCGTGCCATCGGTAGAGATATTATTTGGCGTGTTCTTCCAGCACTGTGCGCCCCACGACGAACCGGTACTCAGTACGCTCCACTTGGTACTATCTGGCGCACCACCAGCCGCACCGTCAAAATCATCACAAAATTTGATGTTTGTCAGCTGCGAACACTTTTGTCCGCCGACGACGGTGGCAGAAGCAAACTTGACGGCATTACCGCCCGATGCGCTGCTGTCGGCGACTTTTGCTGCCCCGCCACCCGTTATCGTGCCAGCTTCAGCTTCGAAGCTGGCGGTTGAGACGGCTGCTCTGGTGACGACAAGTGCAGCAACACCGATGAGTGCGAAAGCGAAAGCGAACATAGCGGCTGAATATATTTTGTTTATATGCATATTTTTGTGTTTTATTGTAATTTAGTTCTTATGGTAACACTGGTTAAGCGTTTATCAGTCAAACCGGACAATCACGTCACGCGGCGTGGTATGCTTAAGGACATAAGCGTTATTCCGAAATAGTACACGATTTCATGTCCCAAACTCCTCTCCACAAAGTTCTCGAGCGGCAAATGTCCCGCAAGCAGTTCCTCATGTTGATTGGTGTCGTGTTCGCGGCCGCCACTGGCATTCTGGGTGTGAAGCGCCAGTTTTTTTCGAACGCGGCGACTTCGACGGCTGCCTTTGAAGGTGAAGCCGGTACCGAGGTTTCACCAGCGACCGAGGTCACTGATGCAACAGCAAGTGGTGGCAAAGCGATGAAGTTCGCTGCTGCAACCCCACCAGCTTCGAAGCTGTTACTCGGCCAGTACAGCGGAAACGCGAGCGAAAGTCCTGATCAGGCATTCATCGCTGCTTTCGGTGGTGCCCCAGAAATCACGACGACCTATATAACGACGCAGGCCGTTAATGAAACCTATGAAAAAGCTCGTGTGGCTCGGGGTACGACTGCAGTTCTCGATTTAGATAGCAAGAATACGCCTGGATTAATTGCTGCGGTTGCCGACGGCACGACAGCAGGTATGAGCTATATCGACACCTTTTTGTTAGCCGCTGAGCGGGTCGCGGTGACTGCGCCGACCGGTGTCAGCGTCATGGCGGGGTATGTACATGAATGGGAAGTCAAACGGGCCCAGAACGTTCTGACAAATACCCGTGACCGTGATCATGCCGTCTACGCAAAGGCCCACGACCGCTTCATCTCACGGGCTCGAGCGATCGCTCCGCACGTTAAATGCGGCTATTGGTATGGCCATTACCATACGGCTGACCTCGCAACTGTCATGGCGGCGATGAATGAAGCTCCCGCCTGGATCGGCATCGACCCATACACGACTGACAACAACCCATTTCAGACGGCGGTACAGTGCTGGAAGCCAAAAACCGACTGGATCAAGGCCAACGCGAGCTACAAGTCCTTCGGCAACCCACCGCTCTACCTCACGGAGTGGGGTGTGGATACTTTCCATGGCGACACGAACTGCGCAACCTATATGACGAATTTGCGCGCCAACGCTCGCTCGGTCGGCCTTACCGGAATCGTCCATTTCAACCGTGACCGCACTGACAACGACGGACAAGTCGTCGCCTACAAGATAACGAACGGCTCTACCCCTAAAACGCAAGCAGCGTTTAAGGCGAGTTTCCAGGCTAGCTAGCCTGGGTACCTCATTCACAGTCACGGGGTTGATTGTAGCTGGCGGTGCTATACTGGTAGGTAGCAGCGTAGGTGACGATTTGTCCTACCTACGGGCTTTACAATACAGGCTTGCATACTCCGGTCCCTGCCCGCCTTACCCCATAAACCATTTGCTTTAGCTGTCGATGAGTGCCGGTGAACGGCCCGCACGTATCAAAACAGCCAGCATCAAACCCCCTCTCCGTTCCAGCTGAACCCTTTATCGGCTGTTTCTTCATATCATTTTTTACGAGGATAGGTTTTATGATTCACACTCCAGATTACCCATGGTTTCAGTACCTTGAGACCCCACGCCACCGTGGTCGGCCAGTCAAACTTAATCAAATCTTAGAAGCCCGCTTGCAACTATTTCTGCGAGCCAAGCGGGCCGCTCTAACGCACGACGTCGAGGACGACGATACCTTTGCAGCGCGTCGTAGCCGGGAGGGATAGGCGTGGACCCCGCGGTACGCGTCGATGAACGGGTCGATGTGGTAACGGTGTTTCGCGCCAGTGGCGCTGAACGGCTGCAGGCGGTGCCGTGCCGTCTACGCTGGCGGGGTCGTGACATCGATCTGACGACGTTCGGTATGCGCCACCCGACGGCCAAAGGGCAGCGCATGATCCATGTTTTTGAGATGGGCGACGGCAAAACCGATTACCGGCTTGAGTTCGATGCCGAACGCTTGACATGGACACTCGTCAGCGTGCTGGGAGCGGTATGAATCCTGCCACTTATGACCGGTTGAACCAGGCAGCGCCGCTCATCATGCACATCGATCTCAATAGCGCCTTTGCGACGACCGAACAACAGGCGCATCCGAGTTTGCGCGAAAAACCGATTGGAGTGACGAATCGGTTGAGTCCCGAATGCTGCGTCCTGGCGGCTAGTTACGAGGCGAAGGCACTTGGCATTAGAGGCGGCATGCGACTAAGCGAGGCCCGGGCGCTGTGCCCAGAACTGATCGTGCTCGAAAGCGACGCGCCTAAGTACAGTCAGGTCTACCAGAAGCTCATCCGCATCATGCGCGACTACAGTCCGAACATTAAAATGAAAAGCATTGATGAAGGGGTGCTGGATTTTCATGGCATGGAGGCGGTGCTCAAAGGCCGCACGCTGATAGATATCGGTCACGAAATTCGGGGCAGAGTAGAAGAGGACATGGGCGAGTGGATGAAAATAAATATCGGCATCGGCCCAAACCGGTTCTGAGCCAAGCAAGCCGCTGGCTGGCATAAACCCAGCGGCACCGACCAGCTGGACCACACTACCCTGATGGAGTACTACAAGCAAATAGAACTAACCGACCTGACTGGTATCGCCGAACGCAACGCCGCTCGCTTGAACGCCTATGGAATCATGACGCCGCTGCAATTTGTTGGCGCCAGCGAGTACACCCTCAAAAAAGGCGTCTTTCGAGGTATCACCGGCACCTACTGGTACCGACGGTTGCGTGGCTATGAAATCGACGATCGCGACACGCGCCTTGGCATGATCGGACGGCAATGGGTGGTCAAAGACCCGACGGCCAGTGCGCCGTACCTCGATTCGTGCCTGAGCTATCTGTGTGAGACGACTGGTATGAAACTGCGTTACCGAGCGGTCGAGGCGCGTGGGATTTGTGTATGGATGCGGCTGCGCTCCGGTGAAAGCTGGCAGGCCCGCCGACTCCATAAAAGCCCGTTTTACACCAATCAAGAAGTCTACCGGCGAGCGCTGGAACTGTTCCGTAGTCGGCCGTCGGGCGCCGTCGTGACGACGATGGGGTTGTACTGCTACCACCTGGCGCCCAGCAGCCGGTCACAGCCCAGTATGTTCGAGGACGTGGAGCGTACCGAGTGGTTGACCCAGGCGGTCGACGAAATCAACGATTTTTACGGCGCCTTTACCGTCCACCAGGCAACGAGTATGACCGGGAGGCAATTTATCAAACAAAAAATTCCGTTTGGCGGCACCGAGTACTTCGACTTACTCCTCAAACGAGCATAAGGGTTTTATAATGGAAGACGTGTTTACATTTCCGACAGTCTTTGTCGACATCGAAACGACAGGGGGAGGGTATAAAAACAGCCGTGTGCTGGAAATCGCTGCTATCCGGGTGGAGGGCGGTGAGGTTGTTGATGAGTTCAGCACGCTACTTGACCCGCAGACGTACGTGCCCCGGTTCATCACTGGTCTAACTGGTATTACGACCGCCGATACCAAAGGCATGCCAATATTCGCTGACATCGCGCCGCGCCTGCTAGAACTACTCGATGGCGCGGTGTTCGTGGCGCATAATGTCAACTTCGATTATTCGTTCATCCGGGCCGAGTTCGCCCGGCTTGGGGCGACCTTTAGCAGCAAGCGTCTATGTACGGTCCGTCTGTCGCGCATGCTCTACAAAGGCCAATCAGGGCATAGCCTTGAAAAACTGATCGCCCGGCACGATATCCCGTACAGCGCCCGGCACCGGGCACAAGACGACGCCAGGGCAATCCTGTTCTTTGCACAACTGGCCTACGAAGAGCACGGTGAGACCGCCTTCGCTGCCGCCGTTAGTCATCAGCTCAAAGCCCAGTACACCCCGCTTGGTCTTGAGCAGGCGAGGCTGCAAGCGATCGAAAATACCCCTGGGGTCTACATCTTCAAGGGCGACGACGGGGTAGTGTTATACGTTGGCAAAAGCATCGACATGAAAAAACGCGTCATCAGTCACTTTCAGGATATGAGTGCCCGCGAGGTCAAACTGGCCAGTAAGGTAAAAAGTATCGAAACGATTCCGACCGGGACAGAGCTGTTGGCATTACTGCTCGAATCGCGGCTGGTCAAAGCGCTGAGCCCCGTCTTTAATATTCAGCTCCGACGGGTTAGCTCGTACTGCATGGCGGTGCGCGATGACGTTGACGGCTTTCCGACGCTCAAATTGATCGAAGGGGTACCGGACAGTGGCATGCAGCTTGACGCCATTTATGGCATGTACGATACCCGCACTAAGGCCAAGAAATGGCTCGATATTATTACCCGCACCTATGGGTTGTGTCCAAAACTTATGGGACTCGAAAAAACCAAAGGCAACTGCTTTAACGCCAGCCTGGGCAAATGCCATGGCGCCTGCGCGGGTCGTGAGTCGGCCAAGGCGTACACGGCGCGTTTTTTGGCCGCCCTCGAAAAAGCCCGTATTGCGACGTGGCCGTACCCGGGTCCAGTCAGTGTCGAGCTTGAGGGTGGTGGCACGATGACGGTCGATAATTGGGTTATCACGCAGCTCGATAGTCCAGTGTCGCTGACGGCTGATTTGACGACGCGGCGGTTTGACTTAGATGAGTACAAGATCCTACGTAGCTTCTTCGCTCGACGCCCGGTTGGACTTCGGTCGTTGGTGTAATATTTCTTACTGTCTATTTTCTCAGGAATGCACTACAGTGAGGCTAAGCAGAACAATATCTGTCATAAAACGGTAACTAAGGAGTTAATTACATGATTCAAAAAGCAGCAATGGGCTTCGGTGCTGTCTTCGTCCTGATTGGTCTGTTGGGCTTTGTTCCAGCACTGACACCAGACGGAAACCTGCTCGGTATCTTCCACGTCGACGCCGTTCACAACCTGATTCACCTCGCGTCAGGTGTCGCAGCTCTCGCAGCTGCCAGTAGCGTACGCAATAGCCGCCTGTACTTCCAGATATTTGGTGTGGTATACAGCGTTGTTGCCGTCGGTGGCTTCCTGCCATTCCTACAGTTCGGTGACGACATGAAACTACTCGGCCTAACCCACATGAACATGGCTGACAACCTCCTTCACATCGCCATCGCAGCCGGTGCCCTGTACTTCGGCTTCGTCCACAAAGAAGGCGCAACCGCCAAAGCCTAACCCAGGCGACGCTCCTCGAGAAACTCTCAGCCACTCACGATATTCGTAGAGAGCTGAGATTTTTTCATGCCAGTGCTACACTGGACACATATGTCGATGATTTTCAAACGCGCCAAAATTATTGCGACGGTCGGGCCGTCAACCAATTCCTACGAGTCAATCGAAAAAATGATCAAGGCTGGCGTCAACGGCTTCCGGCTTAATTTTAGCCATGGAACCTTCGAAGAGCGTGACCAGCAAATCGTTTGGATCCGTACGGCATCGCAAAAACTCAACAAACCGGTCGCGATTATCCAGGACCTCCAGGGCCCAAAGATTCGATTGGGTGAGATTATCGATAACCGCTACGACGTCACGGCCGGTGACAAGCTGACGCTGGTCTATGGCGGAGCGCACGTCGGGACAACAGTTCCGGTTCAGTACGATTTATCGCAGAAAGTATCGATTGGTGAGCGGCTCTATATTTTCGATGGGAAAATTCGCACCACTGTTACGGCAACCAACCCGGACGAAAAATCAGTTACGGTAAACGTCGAAAACGACGGCTTCCTGATGAGCCGCAAAGGGCTTAACCTGCCTGACACTGATTTCGGCGGCGACATCCTGACCGAAAAAGATTACAAAGACATGGACTACGGTGCAAAGACAGACTTTGACTATGTCGCCCTCAGCTTTATCCAGACCGCCCGTGACGTCGAGACTGCCCGGGGCTACTTGGCGAAGCTTGGTAGCACCGCTCATATCATCACGAAAGTCGAGACGCGAGCTGCGATCGACGGTGATGAGCTGGAGCATATCGTCGAAGCAAGCGACGGGGTGATGGTGGCACGCGGTGATCTCGCGGTTGAAGTCGGTGCCGAGCAAGTCCCGATCGTCCAACGCACTATCATCGGCCTCTGCCAGAAGTACGGCAAGATTAGCGTCGTCGCGACGCAGATGATGGCCAGCATGGTCGACAGCCCAGAGCCAACTCGAGCCGAGATTAGCGACATCGCCAACGCCGTCATCGTGGGGGCAGATTGTTTGATGCTGAGCGACGAAACCGCCAATGGGCACTATCCGCTTGAAGCGATCGCCAGTATGAAGCGCGCCATTTTGTATACCCAAGAGCACGCTCCAGTTCGCCCCCTCGATGTACCGCAAGCGACTGGCGTACAAGCCGCGGTGTGTTCAAGTGCAAAAACGCTCGCCAGCCAAGCCCACGCCGTCGCCATCATCGCCGAGACTCGCTCCGGTGCCACGGCCGCCCAGATTGCCGCTCACCGACCGAGCCGACCAATCATCTCCGTCACCAGTGAAGCACGTGTCGCTCAGCAGCTGGCTATTTTGTACGCGAACAAAAGCTTTTTGCGAGACGACGGCGAGCGCGCCGGGCTTGAACTAGCCAAAGAACTCATTACTCAGGGTTTTTTGGAATCGCCATCCACGGTTGTTCTGGTGAGCGGTCGCCAACCAGGTCTTATCGGCGGAACAGATACGATCCGCGTTCGAACGCTGTAATCGTTGGTTTATACGTAGCCGTCTGCTAGCGTCACGTCTAGCAGCTCTGGTATCATGAGCGGTATGAAGGGCGGGGCATTTGGCAAACGGACCATCCGTGACGTACCACTGGACGGGGCAATCGTTCTGGTGCGGGCTGATTACAATGTCCCCCAGGCGGACGATGGTTCGATTGACGATGATTTTCGCCTCAAAGCGAGTCTGCCGACACTGCGCTATTTGATCGCCCGTCAGTGCCGTGTCATTATCTGTGCACATCTCGGTCGGCCCGAGGGTCAAAACGATGATCGCTTCAGTCTTGAATCCGTCGCTGAACGCCTCGGTCAATTGCTCGGTCAGCCGGTCAGATTTGTGCCTGACTGTGTCGGTGATCGAGTGACGCAGGCCGTCAAACGGACACGGCCTGGCGAGGTAGTGTTACTGGAAAATCTCCGTTTTCACGCCGAGGAAGAAGCCAATGATCCAGTCTTCGCCAAAGCCCTCGCCACATCGTCGGGAGCGACCTATTTTGTCCAGGATGGGTTTGGGGTGGTGCATCGGGCGCATGCTAGCACCGATGCCATCACGCACTATCTACCCGGCGTCGCTGGGCTGCTGCTCGAACGCGAGGTACTTGCGATCCACGGTGCACTTGAGAAGCCGAAGCGCCCGCTTGTCGCGGTGCTGGGCGGCGCGAAAGTCAGTGACAAAATCGAAGTTGTCGAGCGCTTTATTGCCCTGGCGGACCATATTGTTATTGGCGGCGCCATGGCCAATACGTTTTTGGCATACAAAGGCCTGCCGGTTGGCACGAGCAAGTGTGAAACCGACATGAACGGCGTGATGAAAAAGATTTACACAGCGGCCGAGAAAAAAGTTGGCCAGGCGGCGATTGCTGATTTTTTGTTACTGCCAACCGATGTTGCCGTCGCAGCGAGCCCGTCTGCCACAGCGCGCCGCACCGTCGTGACCGTTCAAGAAGTCAGTGATAGTGAAATGATTTTAGATATCGGCCCTAGTAGTATCGATCGGGCTGTGGCGGTTGTTCAGGCCGCTGGCACGGTCGTCTGGAACGGCACACTCGGGTACGCCGAGCTGCCGCAATTCGCCCACGGGTCGGCCCGGGTTGCCCTTGCCCTGGCAACTCACCCAGATGTCACGAGCGTGATCGGCGGCGGCGATACGGCAGACTTTGTCCTCGACTGGGACGGCGCCAACGGCGCCAGTTTCTCTCATGTGTCAACTGGCGGTGGGGCGAGTTTAGATTTAATGGCAGGCAAGCCAATGCCGGGCATCGACGCCTTGCTAGACGTATAGCATGGCAACGAGTACACTGAGGGCAAAGCACTAGCACCATGCAGGATACGACTCGAAAAACGCTCATCGTCGGCAACTGGAAAATGCACCTCAACTTGCATCAATCCAGCCTTCTTTTACATCGTCTCGCCGAAAAGACACCCGTTCACCGCGGTGTCGAAGCCGTTCTGATGCCAAATCTACTGACGCTACAATCGCTTAGTCTGCAAATCAATCATCGTCAGTTCAAACTTGGGGCACAGAATTGCTACTGGCGTGACGAAGGCCCGTACACCGGCGAGATATCGGCCACTATGCTGCGTGGCCTCGTTTCGTATGTCTTAGTCGGCCATTCCGAGCGCCGACATGTCTTTCACGAGACCGAGCGCGACATTCGTCACAAAGTCCAGGCGGCGGTCCGAAATGGGATAAAACCAATTTTGTGCGTCGGCGAGACGGCCCAGGAACATGCCGACGGTGAAACGCCGCATGTGCTACATGATCAGGTTGTCAGCGGACTGCTGAATATCACTTCCGAGGAAGTTGAGAATCTGACTGTCGCCTACGAACCGGTGTGGGCGATCGGAACCGACAAAGCGGCCCACCCGAGCGATGTATCCGCGGCTGCCAACGTGATTCGACAGAACGTTGCCGCCCTATACGGCAAAAAAGCGGCCACTCATATGCGCGTCCTCTACGGCGGCAGCGTCTCAGCATCGAATGCACGTGCCTTTTTGGATACCCCTGGAGTCGACGGCCTGTTGGTTGGTGGCGCCAGTCTAAAAGCCGATGAATTTACTGCGATTGTTGCGAGAGCGTTTGAAAGTCGTCAGTCAGGGTAAATATGGCTGATATTGATTTTGATGAACTCGATCGCGCAGTAACGACTCATTTGAAAAAAGGGCCGAAAAAAGCTGCGCGCCGTAAGCCCGCCAAACAAGCCGCCGCACCTCCGGCCACACCTCTTGAGTCGCCGCAACCCTCTTCAATGAAACCTGTCGTACAAGTGCCACCTATCCCAACGTCGCCACCCGAAACTTCCATCTCAGCGACACCTCAGCCGCCAGTCAAGGTGACGGCGCCGTCGCACCAGCCGATCGTCAGGCCTCACCGGGGTCGATTCATGGACATGGTCGGCAGCACAAATAAACCAACTGGTAGCAGCCAAACTCCGGGCGCAACCCTTGCTCCCGTTACGCAAACGCACCAGCCGGTCGTGCTTGATCTCGTGAAGCCGGTCGTACAGCCACCACATTCTATCAACCGGCCTACAGTGCCCGTGATCAAACCACAGTCGCCGTCGCTCCCGTCCGAACCTACTGTGGTTCCGCCTGATCATCGCTTGGCGGCCGACGACGAGGGCTTTACAAAGCCAGTTGCCAAACCGTCATCATCCGTGACAACCAGATTGAATATTTTATGGCCGAGCAAAAAGCCTGAACCAGAGCCTGAGGTTGAGCCCGAAGCCGAACCAACAACCGACGAAACCCCGCCGGTTCAGCCATCAGCCAGCTTGCTAGACCTAACATCCCAGACAACCCCCTTTCTCGAAGGGACGAAAGTATCGAAACGTCCCCTTAATCAGCTCGGCGAAGACACTGACGGCTATGACGACACGTTTACGGACCATCAGCCAAAGTCCGATGTCGCCTCGGGGCCGCTCAGCGAACGCACGCGGCCGAATGCCGTTTTGCCACGCGAACTACAGGATGACGTCATTCGGGCTGAACGAGGCGAAGGTACGAGTGAACGTTCAGCCGGGCGTTCGCCCTTTGCGACCAAAGTCGACACCCCTGACGATGACGATCATCCGCTATTCGATGAAACGACGTATCATGAACCGATTATCGCGGTCGATGGCCGTCGCAAGGTGCCCACGTGGCTGAAATGGCTGAGTGGCGTGGTGCTGTGCCTGTTGGCTGGTGCCGGTGCCGGCTACGCGCTTTTTACGTTCGGCCTGTAACCCCTGTATAGTAGATACTGCTTATGAGCCAGTTACTAGTAGGACTTAACGACGCCCAGCGCCAAGCCGTCGAATGCGGCAATGGCCCTTTGTTGCTGCTCGCGGGCGCCGGCAGCGGTAAAACCAAGACGTTGACCCACCGCATCGCCTACCTCGTCGAACAGGGTGTTCCGACGGGCGGTATTTTGGCCGTGACGTTCACGAACAAAGCGGCTCGCGAGATGCGCGAACGACTCGCTTTGTTGCTGGGTGAGAACGCGGATAATCGCAGCTTTATGCCCTGGATGGGCACATTTCACTCCATTTGTGTGCGACTGCTGCGCATGGATGGCGAGCATATCGGCATTCCGCGTAATTTCACCATTCTTGATGACGCTGATCGCCTCAGTTTTATCAAAGCTGCCATGAAACGTCTTGGCATCTCCGAAAAAAGCTACCCGCCACGCGGGATCGGCAGCCAGATCAGTAGCGCCAAGAATGACGGGGTGAGCGCAGCGGAGTACGCGGCTAATGCCCGCTTACCACTGCAAAAGGTTGCGGCCGATGTCTTTCCGGCCTACGAACGGCTTCGTCGCGACGCGGCTGCCCTAGATTTTGACGATCTGCTGAGTGAAGCCGTCCGATTACTCACAACTGTGCCTGAGCTGCGCGAACTGTGGCGCGGTCGTTTTCGCTATGTGCTGATCGACGAATATCAAGACACGAACGCTGTGCAATATCGTCTCATTAAATTGCTCGTTAACGACACGCAAAATATCTGTGTCGTCGGTGACGACTGGCAGAGTATCTATAGCTGGCGTGGCGCTGATTTTACGAATATTTTGAACTTCGAGCGTGATTTTCCCGGTGCGACGGTCGTCAAACTGGAGCAAAATTACCGCAGCACCGAAGCAATCTTAGAAGCGGCTGGCAATATCATCACCAAAAATCAACAGCGATCCGATAAAAAACTGTGGACCGACAAGCGCGGTGGTATGCCGGTGCAGGTGATGTATGTCTCAAGCGAGGTTCATGAGGCCGAAAGCGTCATGACGCGGATCAAAACGGCCGTCGACATGAAGCTGCGCAGTTTCGACGACTTTGCTGTCCTCTATCGCACTAACGCCCAGAGCCGTGCGATCGAAGATGCTTTGATCCGCTATGGCGTGCCGTATCGACTAGTCGGTGGCACAAGGTTTTATGACCGCAAAGAAATCAAGGACATCCTGGCCTACCTGCGTCTGATCTACCAGCCAGCCGACCGAGCGGCGTTTCTCCGGGTCGTTAATGTCCCGACCCGTGGATTAGGCACGACCAGCCTAGCGAAGTTTTTAGAATGGCATGACGCGCAACAGGGAACAATCGTTGATGCGCTACGGGCGGCTGATCTATGCGGCGGCGTGACCCCGAAGGCGCGTATCGCACTCAAAAGCCTCGGTGATGCGCTTGCAGCGCTGAGCGACGTCGCCGAGACTACCGCCCTACCAGAGCTCATCGAACGGGTTATCAAACGCTTTGGCTACCTGGATTTTTTAGCTGACGGCAGCGCTCAGGCTGAGGATCGCCAAGAAAACGTCCGCGAACTGGTGTCCGACGCCCGCGAACGCGGCGATATCGAGCTGAGCAATTACCTCGAAGAAGTTGCGCTGGTGTCTGACCTCGACAGCATGAAAGCTGGCGAGCGAGCCGTGACCTTGATGACGCTCCACGCCGCCAAAGGCCTCGAGTACCCAGTCGTCTTTATGATCGGCATGGAAGAAAGTATCTTTCCGCACAGCCGTGCCCTCTACGAATCGTTGGAGATGGAAGAAGAGCGTCGCCTCTGTTATGTTGGCATGACCAGAGCACGCGAAGAGTTGTATCTCACCAGTGCCAGCTCGCGCCTTATTTTCGGGTCGCGCCAGTTCAACCCGCCATCCCGCTTTCTGACCGACATTAGCGCGGCGGAAGTCGCGCCGAGCGTCGCGGGAGTAACCAGTAACTGGGACGACGCGACCGACCCAATTTATGACGAAGACGGTGGCCTCGAAATTGGTGATAAGGTGCGCCATAGCCTGTTTGGCACGGGAGCGGTGACGGCGATCGACGGCATGAATATCTCGATCAATTTCGAAGGGCGTGGCGTCAAGCGTCTGAACGCTGCCTTTGCACCCCTGCAAAAGTTATGAACAGGCAGCAAGGTAAGCTTGACTTTTTATCACACATTTTGTATAATTATGCAATCACTCGCCACTAAGGCAATAGAGTGATACTAACTCGCAGTTCATCTATGTCATTAACCGACACCATTCGTTTACGCTCAAAAGTATTACTCGCCAGTGCCTTTAGCCTGTGTCTGGTCGGTTTCATGGCGA
>DASVSL010000055.1:0-2581 GCA_036388095.1 Saccharimonadales bacterium (SeqCode)
GCCGCGTTACCCCAGGTATCACCCTGCACGCCAACCACTGGGACACCAAGTCCATATGCGAGCGTATTCATGACGCTGATACCGATCCGAAGACCAGTAAAACTACCTGGCCCTTGATAGACAAATAATCCATCGAGTCGATCGAAGGCCATATCGTTCGTATGCAAAAATGTTTCTAACTGCCCCAGCAAGCCATGCGCCAATTGCCGATCAGCCTGCCAGTGATGAATAATTGGTTGTGCTCCGTCACGGTACAGCCAAAACTCAACCTCTGGGGCATCAGTTCGCAAACCGAGGTATGTCATTGCGTGCCTCCAAGATACTCGTAGATGCCAAAATCAAGTGTCACATCGCGTCCCTGACCATCCGACGTTGGTACAATCGTGATCCGGCATCGGCTGTCAGGTAACACCTCGGCCACAGTTTCAGCCCATTCGACAATCGTCATTGCCGCCGGGTTCGCAATTGATTCCGCTAGTTCATAACTCATTACGCCAGGTTCACTCAGGCGATAGAAGTCATAGTGGTGCAAACTCAAGCCGTCGCGGCCGTCATATATACGACTGAGTGTAAAGCTGGGGCTTTGAATATCCTCATCAACACGAAGTCCGCGGCCGATTCCTTTTACAAGGGTCGTCTTACCGGCCCCAACGTCACCGCGCAGCTCGATTACCTCACCGCCACGCAGGCATCGGCCGAGGGCTGCACCTAACTCTTTCATCGCGTGGTCGCTCGTTACAATCATATCGTTCACTATACGCCCGACTAACCTGTCTGAAAAAGCATAAGCCGCGTAGTATACTTAAGCCATTATGAGGATATCTGACGACACGATCGCGCGACTGCTGCGTGAGCAGGGCCGATTGAGTGACGAGCAATTGGAAAATCTGAGGCTCGAGCAGCAAAAGACGCACCGGCCACTGCAATCGCTGGTGATTAACCGCGAACTGATCACTGACAAAGAGTTGACGCAGCTCTACGCGAGTTATGCCGACATCCCATTTGTCGAACTCAACGCCAAAGACATTGAGAAATCAGTCCTTGATACCCTACCCGAGCGGCTTGCCCGTCAGTATTCAGCGGTTGTCTTCGGGATCAACGGCACGACGAAACAATTGGCCATGGAAGACCCAGACGATGTTCAGGCGCTCGATTTTATCCAAAAACAAATTGGCTCAGACTATAAGCTATTTCTCGCGACCAAAGAAAACATTATGGCGGTACTCGAGAATTATCGTGACGGCGTTGCGCAGGAAATTGATGAGGTCATTGCAACGCAGGAGGAAAACGCCGAAAAACAAGAAGCCGTCAGCGAAGACGAGATCGCCGAAGACTCGCCCGTCGCCCAAACCGTCAATTTGATCCTCGAGTACGCTATCCGTAGTGGTGCCAGCGACATCCACATTGAGCCACGCGACGAGTTTTTGCAGGTCCGGTGCCGCATCGACGGCGTTTTAAAAGAAGCCAATCGTCTGCCACGGTCCGTCATGAATGCCCTTGTCAGCCGCATCAAAATCCTCAGTAACCTAAAGATCGACGAGCGCCGTGTGCCACAAGATGGTCGCTTTAAGGTTACGGTAGCGGGCAAAAAATACGCTCTTCGTGTTAGTACGCTACCGATCAGCGAAGGTGAAAAAGTCGTCATGCGTATTTTGGACGAAACCAACAAGGCCCTGACCCTCCAGCAACTTGGCTATTGGGGTTTTTCATTAGAGTCAATCAATAACGCCCTGGTGCAACCGCACGGCATGATACTGGTGACTGGCCCAACAGGTTCTGGCAAATCAACCAGCCTGTTCAGTGCCCTGACGATCCTAAATAAACCTGACGTCAATATCAGCACCGTCGAGGACCCGGTTGAGTATAAAATCGTTGGTGCCAACCAGACGCAGGTTAACCCGGTCGCCGGTATGACGTTTGTCGCCGGGCTGCGCGCTTTACTACGCCAAGATCCAAATATCATCATGGTCGGTGAAATCCGTGATGGTGAAACGGCCAATTTAGGTGTGCAGGCTGCTCTGACGGGACACTTGGTTTTTTCAACCCTTCACACTAATAACGCCGCTACCTGCCTCCCCCGCCTGCTTGATATGGGAATTGAGCCCTTTTTGATCGCCAGCACGGTCCGTGTCGTCATCGGTCAGCGTCTCGTCCGGCGCCTGTGCCCCATTTGCAAAGAGTCGTACAAACCCTATAAAACAGAACCCGACAGTATCATCACGATGTTCAACGTGCATCGCAGTGGTGCAATGCAGCACATGCATGCGCTCGAGACCCAGGCGAGTGGTGAAGGTATCGGTGAAGACATCGGCAAGAACCTTTCCAGTACGGCCACGACCATTACCCGACTCTACCGTCCGAAAGCCGGTGGCTGTGACGAATGCGGCCACGCCGGGTTTAAAGGCCGAATGGGTATATACGAGACGCTCAGCAACTCGCCCGACGTCCAGAAACTGATTGTCGCCAACGCCACCAGCACCGACATCCAAGCTCAGGCCGTCCGCGAAGGCATGATGACCATGCAGGTTGACGGCTTCATCAAAGCACTCCGTGGCCAAACCAGTATTGAAGAAATTCTGCG
>DASVSL010000056.1:0-4173 GCA_036388095.1 Saccharimonadales bacterium (SeqCode)
GGGTTGAGCGGCAGGCTAAGTAGATACGCGCTCAGCGCACCCAAGCTTCCACCGATCAGACCAATCCACGCTGCCTCTAATCGAAACAGCCACGCCACCGCGCTACTACGCATACCGAGTGCCTTCATCAGACCGATTTCGCGAGTACGCTCCAACACACTGATGTACATGGTATTGATAATACCGAAAACGCTCGCGATAATCGTGATGATGCCAAAGACAGCAACCAACCCCTGTAGCACGTCGACGATCGTTTGAATGCTCGCCTGAACATCACGGCTTGTCATGACATAAAACCCATCGCGCTGCAGCCTATCCTTGGCGGCTATGACCGCTGCTTCGTCTTGACCGCCTTTGACGCGGACATAGACGTAGGTAAATTCATTATAATTCTCGGTACCTTCGCTCGTGTAGGCGTACAAATCAGCGGTGTCCGCACTTCCCAGTAACACCGGCTGGCTGCCGAAGCTGATGCTGGTGGCGGCCCGCTTGGTGATGCCGGTAATCCGATACGTCACCTGACGCAGCTCTTCGTTGGGTGGCGTCGTGGCCGCTGTGCCACGGTTCGTAGCAATAAAGTTTTGCAAGGCAGCTTGCGTAAACGGCTTTGCGACGGTGATCGTTACGTTTTTGCCAATCGCTTGTTCAGCAGTACCTAATTTGAGAGGCTCGAGATAGACATCCGGTAGCAATAGACCGCCCGTTACCAGATCGCCCGTCGGCAAGCTCCCAGCCGCCAATTCCGGCTTCTGACCAACGTTATACGATTGTAAGCTCAAGGTATAGCGCGTCGGTGCGGTTTGACTCGTCACGTAGCGGGCGTTCACCTGGTAATTCGGCCTCACTTGCTCGGCAAAGTCGTATTTTTTCAGCTTATCAATATCGGGCTGAGTGACTTGCTTGACCTGCAGGCTACTGCCATCGCCACCGACACTCAGGTTGGCGACCGAGTCGTCGTACGCCTTTGGCGAGCTGTTCGGAGCGCCCGTATTGGTCACTTCAGGGTCACGTCCAACGATTAATTCGGCTGGGTCAAAGTTACTGCTGATCAGACGGTCTGTATACGCCCTAATGCCATTGCCTGCGGCCAAGGTGACCGTCAGCGTGAACGCACCGACTGCGATCGCAAGCGAGGTCAACAGCGTACGAGCTTTGGCGCTGCGTAGGCTGCGACCAGCCCGTCGTACGACATCGATCATTTTCATGACTGAACCCGAATCGTCGTACGGCGACGCTTATGTTCTGTGATTTCCGTGATCCGGCCGTCGCGGAGGTAAATCTGCCGGTCACATTTGGCGGCAAGGTCAGCATCATGCGTCACAATGACGAGAGTGCTGCCAAGCGTGCGCGTAAACCCAAACAGCAGGTTCTCGATTGTCTCTCCAGTAGTTGAGTCCAGGTTACCGGTCGGTTCGTCTGCAAAAATAATACTGGGTTTGCCAACAATCGCCCGCGCAATTGCCAGGCGTTGTTTTTGCCCACCAGACAGTAAACCGGCCTTGGTCGTTGCTTTGTCAGCCAGCTCGACTTGTTCGAGTGCTTCCTGGATCAGCTCACGCCGTTTATGGGCGGGATGATTCGTAATTTCGAGCGGCAAGCTGACGTTCTGGGCACAGGTTTCATTGGCCTGCACAAAGAACGCCTGAAAGATAAAACCGATTTTCGTTGCCCGAAATCGATCCAAGGCTTTATGTTTGAGGGCGGAGATATCCTGGCCGTCGATTGTCACCTCGCCCTCGGTGACACGATCCAGCCCGCTCATGACGTGCATCAAGGTACTTTTGCCGCTGCCCGACTTACCAACGATAGCCAGACTAGCCCCGTTCGGGACCGAAAATGAGATGTCGCGCAGCGCCGTAAACTCAGCCGCCCGTTTGCCGTACGTCTTACCCACCCCGCTGAGTGTAATCATTTAGGCGACCTGCACGCCCCGCCAAAAGGCCACGTAATCCGTAAAGTCATGCCCGACCTTCTCAATCGAACCGTCCATGGGTTTGGCGTAGTACCAGGCTGCACCTTCGTTCGTCTCGCCATCGACTGTCACGTCGTAGTAATGAGCGGTCCCTTTCCAGAAACACTCCGTCTGGAGTTCGCCCTTAGCGAACAAGTCTTTGTTGAGGCTGGTCGGTGGAAAATACCAGTTGCCTTCGATCCGAATCAAGTCTTCTTGCGGTGCTTCGGCCAGCGTCACGTCATGCCAGGTTGCTTTCATGATTATGCCCCTTCCGGTCGGACGTTGACGTCATTCAGGCTGTAGCCATACTCTTCGAGCGTGCTTTTCGCTAAGTCTTGGTCACCGGTCTTGTACTCATGCGCCGCGGCGTCCAAAAACTCGCCTTCGGTTTCGAATAGCTGACCGTCCAGTTCAAACACTTTTCCCATGAGACCTCCTTCGGTTCGATGTGTCCTTAGTATAGCCTACACATAGGCCCCAAAGGTCAGTGCTTCGTACACCGGAGTGAAGGTCGCATCTTTGCCGAAATTGACACCATAATTAGTATGTTTGATCACACCCCGCTTATCGATCAAAAACATTGCAGGCACAATAAGAACATCACCATCGAGCGTCGTCTGTTTATACCCAAGCTCAAATGCACTATGGAGCCACGCAGGTAACGTGCGGATAAGAAACGGCACGGCGGCCATAGTCGGCATGACACCAAACTGCTTGAAATAATGCTGTTTCTTATCAGCCACAATAGGAAACGTCGGTTCTCTCTGCATATGTCCATAGATATGCGTTTCAATATCTGATGCGGTCGAATTCACAAACGCGACGACTTCGCAGCCGTTTTTCGCAAGAAGACCGCTTTCGAGTGTGAGGCGATGAATAGCAAGACTACATAAAGGGCAGCCAGCAAAGCGCAGAAATACGACGAGCGTGTAGTCACTCGAAGGGTTTGGCAGACGGACTTTTTTACCGCGAACCGATCCAATATTCAAAGCCGGTACGTCGTCTCCCTCGCGTAATTTCATGTGGGACTAGTCTAGCACGATGCTAATTCTTAATTCGAAACCGCTTCCAAATAAGACCGTCGAGTAGCAAGTGGCTGAAATAGCCCGCCACGGCAGCACCGTAATAGATCAGCCCGATTGGTAGCAGCCGTTCATCCGCCAGGTATGGAACTAGGACGATCGGTAACGGTACGATCAGCATAGCCCACTTCTTGTGCGTCCAACCCCGGTGGTGCGCCAAGATCGGCAGCATCGCAATCAGCCCCAGATAGGCCGCTGCCTGATAGTGTCCGCCGTACACTAAGATGACATCGAACCCAAAGGTCGCCGGATAGAAAATATCCTGGGCTTTGCTGTTGGTATCGACGTCCGGAAATAGCGCGAACAGCATACCGAGCACAAAGACGGCAAAGATTGCCTGCCAGTCGTAGAGCAGCTGCCCGTATTCGGCGAAGCGTTCGATCGGCAAGTTGATAACGGCGAGCGTATAGACGCCCGTCACCACCGCCCCGCCAGCTAGATGTCCTTTCCAGTTCGCCATATGTTTTCTCTATTTTATTTAAAGATTAGGTAAGTCGTAAAAATACGTTGAAATAAGCAAAAGCAATAAGATTAGAGTTCCTATGACACTAGCAACCATTGCCCTTCCGACCTGTATATTCGTCGTAGTTGGTAAATCATCGATATGCTTAGTTTCGATATGACCCAGGTCACTCGTCCATTGCAAACTTCCGCTATCAAGCCGCTCATTAGTTTCCTTATCGACTTGGTGATAGGCCTTAGCCCATCGCTGATGGAACCTAATAGTTAGTAAATAATCTATCAGACAAAGCACTAGTGCGGTGAATCCTAGCGCTAGCATTGATATAAATATAGCTTTGTGGGAATCAGTAAAACTTGAGTCTTTATAGACTGACCCAGCAAATGCACCGCCTACGGTCAAAGCGGCAATCACTGATATCGTACACTGATTTAGCAAGTTGATCTGAGTTGAATTCGCTTGATCATTTTGCTTAGAAAGTAGCTGCTCGTTACGATTTTTGAAGTATTGGTAATATTGCTGAACATCCTGAATAGCATCTCTTTTACTAATACCATAAGCTTCTACTTTTGCATCAACAGCGCGTTCGAACGGTAAACTACTCTTCTTCGTCATCATCTTGTTCAACCTGCCTGATATCTGCAGAAGTAGATGAAGGATAGTTAACAGAATTTTTG
>DASVSL010000057.1:0-9732 GCA_036388095.1 Saccharimonadales bacterium (SeqCode)
TAAACGGTGAATCCCTTTGACCGATGGCTGCACGCGCAGCTCGTCGCCGTCGTGTGCGAGTTCGACAAGACCTTGGCGACGCAGGTTGGCAACGACCGCCAGGCGATCATCAATCAGCAGTTCGACCGGGAAGGCGCCCGCGTTGACCAGTACGTCGTGTAAATTGTCGGCTGTCCCGCGGATGCCCGACAGGCCATTCCCACCGACGATTTCTAGGACGTGGTTGATCGCGGCGGTCATGTCGGCTCGTGTCATGACGTAAGTATACTACGTATACAAAAATGTATGAGCTGTCTTCTGCTATAGTGGCCTTACATGCAGTCATTCTTTTTTTATGACCTCGAAACCAGCGGGCTGAACCCCCGCAGTAGCCGTATCATGCAGTTTGCCGGCCAACGGACCGATATGGATTTGCAGCCAATGGGAGAGCCAATCAACGTGTTGGTTCGGCTGACCGACGATGTGCTGCCAGACCCTGGTGCGATTATGGTGACCGGCATCACACCGCAGTCGACCCTCAGCGACGGTTTGACCGAACCGGAGTTCTGCAAATTGCTGTGCGAAGAAGTCTGTAGCGACGACACGATTACAGTCGGCTTCAATAGTGTCCGGTTCGACGACGAATTTATCCGTCATGCGCTGTGGCGAAACTTCTATGACCCGTACGAATGGTGCTGGAGCAACGGCCGCAGCCGCTGGGATCTGTTGGATGTCGTGCGGCTGACGCGGGCCCTGCGACCTGACGGCATTGAATGGCCAGTCACCGACGACGGCAAGGCCGTCAACAAACTCGAACTCATCACCAAGGCTAACGGCCTCGAGCACGCCAAGGCCCACGACGCCCTCAGCGACGTCGAGGCATTGATTGACGTCTCGCGCCTGATCCGTGACCGTCAACCAAAGCTGTTCGATTACCTGCTAAAAATGCGTGACAAAAAAGAAATCGCCAAGTTAGTTACTCTGAACGACCCGCAGCCGTTTGTCTACGCGTCGGGCCGTTACGACGCCGCCTACCAAAAAACGACCGTCGTGTACCCGCTGGCGGCCGGTCCACGGTCCAATTCGATCCTGGTGTATGATCTGCGCGTCGATCCGACCCCGTTTCTTGGGGCTACACCAGCCGCGCTGGCGAGTGTTCTGTTCGCCAGCTGGGAACAGCGCCAAGAACCTGATTTTCAGCGGGTGCCAGTCAAAGAACTTATCCTCAACAAATGTCCGGCGGTTTCGCCGATGGGCGTGCTCGACGATGCGACGCAGCAACGACTTGAGATTGACCTGGCGGCCGTACAGGCGAACCGGGCTACCTTGCGACGCAATCCTAGCTTCGGTGAGGCGATCGCCAAGGCCTTCGAGCAGCGTGAAGCCTTCAAACCCAGCACCGACCCTGAAGCGCAGCTGTACGACGGGTTCATTCCGGACGGCGACAAGCGTGGCCTCGCCGCGGTACGGTCGGCAACCGCTGCAACCATCACTGACGTGCCAGCGTTTAGCGATAGCCGTCTCAACGAGCTGCTCTTTCGCTACAAAGCCCGTTGGTACCCAGGCACACTTAGCGAAGCCGAATCACTCAAATGGGAACAATACCGCAGTGAAAAGTTGCGCGGTCAGCTACCGAAATATCTTGAATTACTACAGGCAAATGCGAAAGAAGGGAAAGATAGCTACCTGATCGAAGAGTTACAGCTGTGGGCCGAGAACGTCGCCCCGTCTGATCTATAACCGATTACCAACCAGCGATACGCGGTCGGCGTCGGGCAATCGCTACAGCGCGCTGACGAATTCGCTCAGCTCGTAACGCCAAATAATTCGGTGCCGGAGCGGCCTGTTTTTTCGAGCGACGACGTGTCTTTTTGGTCGCTTGCACTTCACCAATATACATTGGCTGGCGCCGGAGCCACGCAATTGCGGCGAGCCCGAAGAGTGGGTAGGTGAAGAAAATAATCCACGCCGGTATGACAGAGACCCCGTCGGGTAGCCGACCTAAGACGACGAGCAAGATCACATAGTTAAGCAGGGCTGTCTGCGTAAGGACAACATAAAGGGCGAGGCATACCCACGCCCAGGTCAGCACTTGCCACCTGTTCATATACAAAGTATATCACATTATTGAAATAAATGCAACTACAATATGTGATTAAAGAATTGGTAGATACCATACCCGATTAACGCGACACCAAAAACAATCAAAAGTGACGTAAGAATCGGGTGCCTGCGAGCTTGCCGACCGATGTCACTGACGCCGTCTAAAATGATCTGTTGCAAACGCCGAGCCCAGGCAAACTCAGTAGCCAGGACGGCAATACCAAGCAAAAACGGCACCATGCCACCAGGCCCGGGAATCCAGCCGATTAGACCAGCCAGCACGATCAGTAAAAAGCCAAGAATGAACACCAGGACACGCCGTGGTTTACGGGGGACTCGCTGCCAGGTAGTTTTCATTCGTTCCATATACGACTCAGTATAGCCCACGTGACATGGACCGGGGTCAGCGCGTATACTAGATGGGCATGTCTGGAGTTATCCGAGTTACCGGTGCGCGCGAGCACAACCTAAGGAATGTCACCGTAGAAATCCCACGTGACAAATTAGTTGTCATTACAGGCCTCAGTGGGTCTGGCAAATCATCACTCGCGTTCGACACCATCTACGCCGAGGGTCAGCGCCGCTACGTCGAAAGTCTTAGCAGCTACGCCCGGCAATTCTTAGGGTTGATGGAAAAACCTGACGTCGACCAGATCGACGGTCTTAGCCCGGCTATCTCGATCGACCAAAAATCGACCAGCCGAAACCCCCGTAGTACCGTGGCGACCGTCACCGAAATCTACGACTACCTGCGACTATTTTACGCCCGCGTCGGTGTGCCGCACTGTCCGATCGACGGCAATGCCGTCACTCGCCGCACACCACAAGTCATCGTCGACGAAGTTATGAAGTTCGATGCTGGTAAACGCCTGATGCTACTGGCCCCCGTCGTCATCGACAAAAAGGGTGAATTCGCCCATGTCCCCGAACAGTACACCCGGCTTGGCTTTGCCCGTGCCCGGGTTGACGGCGTTGTCTATGCGCTCGATGAATTCCCAATTCTCGACAAGAAGTACAAGCATTCGATCGAAGTCGTCATCGACCGTGTTGTCATGGGTGACGAAGTTCGTACCCGTGTCGCGCAGTCGGTCGAACAAGCCCTGGACATCGGTGGCGGCACGATCATGGTCCTCGACGCCGAAACGAACGAGACGCACCTGTATTCACAGCGCTACGCCTGTATCGACCACCCCGACATCGTCATTCCCGAGCTCGAACCCCGTCTGTTTTCATTCAACTCACCATTTGGTGCCTGTCCCGTCTGTACTGGTCTCGGTAGCCGTCTCGAAGTCGACCCTGAACTAGTTTTCAACCCGAATCTGACCATTGCCGAAGGTGCTATCCGGCCTTACAACCGGGTCAACTCCGACGCCTGGTACATGAAAAAACTCGCTGCCGTCGGCGAGGCGCACGGCTTCTCGACCCACACCCGCGTCGGTGACCTGAAGCCAGAAGATCTCGAAAAAGTTCTCTATGGCACCGGTAATCAAAAGTACCGTGTCCGGCTCAACGTCGGCCGCCACTTTGACAGTATGTACGAAGGGGTCGTCCCAAACCTCGAACGCCGCCACCGTGAAACCGACAGCGAATTCATGCGCCGTGACATCGAGCGCTTTATGCGCGAAAGTGCCTGCCATGCCTGCAAAGGCAAGCGCCTCAAGCCTGAAGTTTTGGCCGTCACGATCCACGGCCTGTCTATCATGGATATCTGTGAGCTGTCTGTTTCAGACGCGTTGACGCTGTTTCACGACACCCTCCAGCTCGACGCCAAAGAAAAGCAGATTGCCACGCAGATTTTCAAAGAAATCACCTCGCGGCTTGGTTTCATGAACGATGTAGGACTCAGTTACCTCGAACTCGCTCGTGCCGCCAATACGCTATCCGGTGGCGAAGCCCAGCGCATCCGCCTGGCCACCCAAATCGGGTCTGGCTTGCAGGGCGTCTTGTACGTGCTGGACGAGCCAAGTATCGGCTTGCACCAGCGTGATAACGACCGCTTGATCGCGACCCTGAAGCACCTGCGTGACCTTGGTAACACCGTCCTGGTCGTCGAGCATGACGAAGACACCATTCGCCAAGCCGACTATCTGCTCGATATCGGTCCTGGCGCCGGTGTCCATGGCGGTAAGGTTATGGCACGCGG
Organism: Saccharimonadales bacterium (SeqCode); assembly: GCA_036388095.1. GTDB lineage: Bacteria > Patescibacteriota > Saccharimonadia > Saccharimonadales > Saccharimonadaceae > DASVSL01. The sequence goes on from DASVSL010000057.1 coordinate 4,226, forward strand.
CACGCCCGACGAAGTCGCCAACGACCCCGCCAGCATTACCGGCCGTTACCTCAGTGGCGTCGAGTCGATCGAAGTCCCTAAAAAGCGCCGCAAAGCACGTGACAAAGCTCTGACCATCAAGGGTGCCCGCGAACATAATCTCAAAAACGTCACCGTCGATATTCCGCTCGGCCTGATGACGGTCGTCTCTGGTGTCAGTGGGTCTGGCAAATCAACCCTAATCAATGACATTCTGGCCAAAGAATTGGCCGCTCGTTTGCACCGCGCCCACGATGTCGCCGGGTCGCATGATGACATCACCGGAATCGAGCACCTCGACAAAGTCATCGTCATCGACCAGTCACCAATCGGTCGTACGCCGCGTTCTAACCCGGCGACCTACACCGGCGTCTTCACGGCCATCCGTGAATTATTCGCCAGTACTCCAGAAGCCGAGATCCGCGGCTACAAAGCCGGCCGCTTTAGTTTTAACGTCCGCGGTGGCCGCTGCGAAAACTGCCAGGGCGACGGCGTCATCAAGATCGAGATGCACTTTTTGCCCGACGTCTACGTCGAATGCGAGATCTGTCACGGCAAGCGCTACAACCGCGAAGCCCTCGAGGTGCTGTATAAGGGCGAAACTATCTCGGACATCCTGGGTATGACCGTCGAGCAAGCCGCCAAATTTTTCGAAAACTTGCCAGCCATCAAGCGCAAGATGGACACCCTGGTTGAAGTCGGCCTCGGGTACATCAAGCTCGGCCAACCTGCCACGACGTTTAGTGGTGGTGAAGCGCAGCGCATCAAACTCGCCACCGAGCTCAGCCGCCGCGCCACAGGCAAGACGCTCTACATTCTGGACGAGCCCACGACCGGACTGCACAGCGCCGATGTCAAAAAACTCCTGCATGTCCTGCAAGCACTGGTTGCGACGGGTAACAGCATGGTCATCATCGAACACAACCTCGACGTCATAAAATCGGCCGACCACCTCATCGACATGGGTCCCGAAGGCGGCAACGCTGGTGGCCAAATTGTCGGCGTCGGTACCCCCGAGCAGATTACGAAGGTCAAAGATTCATTTACCGGCAAATACCTTAAGTCGATGCTATAAACTTCGAGCTCGATGGGCCAAGCTGATCGTACTCAAAAAACTTCGGACGTGATAAACCTTAAATTACTCTCCTAAGTTCTCAAATGATTAAGAAATTAGGGGAGTGGGGACCGCTGGTTGCGGTCCCCGTAAGGTCTAATCAAAGACCTAATCGTCACCTAGTGCCATCACGAGGACGGTACGCGGAGGACGATATTCCACCACCAACACGGTGCTTCCGATCGGGAAGGCCGTGTTCTCATCGAACGGCAGAGCGTAGAATCTCTCCACGCCCCCTCGGATCTCGATTCTGACCTCGCCGATCGTACCTGTCCTGACCTCGCCAGTGACTTGGCCAACCAGGCCGTACGGCGGGTTAGACGACGTGCGCGTCACCGGATTGGGTGGCGACACCGTTGCTGGAAGCAGCGGAAGTCGACCCGACCTGGTCAACGGATACCTTGGAGGCTGACCCCTTGAGCACCTCGAAGGCCTGAGAGCCGACGGTCATGAGAGACATCAGGGTCTTGTTCATCCCCTCTGCCCCGTCGAGAACCGTGAGGGTGTCGACGTTGTCGTACATGCCTGCGGCAGCGGCGACCACCTGGGGCAACTGCTCGACCATCATCTGGCCCAGCAGTGCTTCCTGGTTGGCGGCGACGCCTTCGGCCTTCGCCTTGAGTGCGTCACCCTCTGCCTCACCGCGGGCGCGGATGATGTCTGCGTCTGCCTCACCGCGGGCGCGGTCAGCTTCTGCTTGAGCAAGACCACGCGTGCGTGTCGACTCGGCATCCGCCTGAGCGGCCAGGATGGCGGACTGGCGAGCCGCTTCTGCGCGCTTCGTGGTGGCGTAAGCGTCGGCGTCTGCGACCAAACGGACCTCGGCGTTGAGCTCTTGCTCGCGGACCGATGCCTGACGCTGGGCCAACAATGCCTCCTGCTCGAGGACTTCCTGCTGCGCCCTGGTGTGAGCGAGCGGTCCCTGCTGAGATGCCTCTGCCTGACGCGCCTCGACCTCGGCCTGGATGGCTGCGGTCTGGATGGACGTCTCACGTCTGGCCGTAGCCTTCGCGATCTCAGCTCGCTGCTCGACCGCGGTTGCGGCCTCGTCGGCCTGGGCCTCGGCGATGCGGGCATCGCTTTGAACCCGGGCCAGGTGTGGGGCGGCGATGTTCTTGACATACAGCGACGGGTCCTCGATCTCCTGGATTTGCAGTGAGTTGATGACCAAGCCCAATGCCTCGGACTCCGCCGAACAGGCCTGGCGGGTCTGCGCGGTGAGTGCATTGCGGTCCTGGATCATTTCCTCGACGCTCATACCGCCCACGATGGAGCGGAGCTGTCCGCCGAAGACATCTTCCATCTCGGCGCGCATGTCGCCTCCGTGGTCACCGGTGAACCGACGTGCCGCGTTGGCGATGGAGCGCTGGTCGTCGCCGACCTTGAAGATGACGACACCCTTCACCCCCACCTCGATGCCTTGCCTGGTGGGGCACTTGACATGCGGTGTCACCTTCTTGAGGCTGAGATCGAGGACCTCAACCCTCTCGATAAGAGGGTTGATGAGTGTGCCGTTGCCCGACACAATCCGGAACTGCAGGCTGTCTGGCTCGTCTGGCTCCGTCGGACGCTTACGTCCCGAGATGATCAGTGCCTGGCTGGCAGCTGCGACTTTCCAGAGCATCTTGTAGACGGCGAAGATCACAACGAGCAGCGTGACAAGCAAGATGAAACCTAGGACCGTGATGACGGCCCAGGTTGGGATGGAGTCCATGTGGAGGACCCTTCCTTTCTGTGATGGTGGTGTGAAAAGGTGCAACGCAAGGCGATGCGGAGCACCTCTTACATGACATCACTATTATACTATATAATCATATATTGTCAATATTTGACCGGCTCAACCTCGTAATTGTCTAATCAGTCTGCTGTAGAGATGACGAAAGTGGTCAGTTTGGATAGTATCTCTATGCGGTTGTTTACAATAAATTAGTGCCCTCGGACAATTTCGGAAGCTTTAATGCAGTCACGAATGAACAAGGCTCAGGGATTTTCGGGTAGTATTCCGGTAGTAGCGCAGCCAGTACGGCCGCCAAAAGACAGGGCATGGCTAGCAAACTAACACGTTACTCCCGAGCAGATTACGAAGGCCAAAGATTCCTTTACGGGCAAATATCTCAAGTCGATGCTATAGCTAGCGCCTGCATTCAGCACGTATACTGCACCCATGGATACGTTTCTTAATATCGTCTATGCATTGGCTATCATCTGCGCCATTGCGATTGCAATATGGTCCAATCTACGTTCTGGCGGTAGTGGCAAAAGCTTTTTACTGCGACAGGACGGTATCAATACGCCCGATAGCCCGACTCGCTTTGCAATCGAGCAATCACTCAGCCAGGTGTTTCGCGCCACGCTCCGTCAATTGGACACTGTCGTCGTTGCGCCAAACAAGCAATGGTTCTACGCTGAGCTTGTCGTTGACTTCATCGAATCGCCACACCGTGATCCGAGTTACTGGAAAGTTGAAACATCGTACAGGGTATTTGCCCGGCGGCTCGCAAAACCAGCACCCGAGATCGCTCTGGACAATCGCCGCCATGGATCGGTCAACCCGCTATATGCCTACGGCTGGAAAATTAAGAACGGCGAACTAGTTTACTGCGAGGCAGCCTTCATGGATCGTTTCAAGCTGTACTGCCATCCGGGTAGTGAAGCCGAAGTGCTATCGCTGCTTGCGCCTGACGCGCTCGTCACTATCCTAGACAACATGACCGGCACCGACATGTACATCGTCGGCGATCATTTGTACTGCATCATGCCAAACAGATATGTTTCAAATAAGCGAATCGAACAAGTATTCTCACAGACCGAAGCTATCGTGCGTGAACTGGATACGAATCTGCCGAGGGCAGCGGCGCGTCATTAACAGTATGGGTGCACTAGACTACGAGACGCAGGAAAGCTCTTAGGGATCGTGCTTGTCGATCGCCTTATCCTCACAAAACGTGAATTTATCTCAATTAAGCTGTAGATTCACGATATATTGACAAAAAGACGTGAATTTATTATACTTATGATATGGTTTCACAAGCTCAAAAAGACGATATTAAGCAGCTCAAGAGAGAATTCGAGCAGCTTAAGGATGGCAAAGAATCGCTATTGAAGCTTCTCGAAGAAGCAGAATTACCAGAACTCGTATATAACTCAAATGCAATCGAAAACTCGACGCTCACCCTGTTAGAGACCGAGAAGATCTTGCTTGAACAGGCCGTAATGCGTGACGTGTCGGTGCGTGAGCTACTCGAGGCCAAAAACCTCGCTAGGGTGCTTGAATATCTCTCGACCAGACCTAACCTTGAAGTCAACGAGCAAAATCTGTTACTACTGCACCAAATGCTACTTGGCGGTATTGAAGACGATTGGGCTGGCAGGTTTCGTAAGGCCGGCGAGTATGTACGGGTAGGTACGCATATTGCACCTGCACCCGAACATGTACTATTGCTGCTGCAAGCATTGTTCGACGATTACCATAGTGCGCACGATGATTATTTTCTTGATCGCATTGCAAGATTTCACCTCGAATTTGAGCGTATTCACCCGTTTCGGGACGGGAATGGCCGCATGGGACGCGTGCTGATTAATTTGCAATTAGCTTCGTATGGCTACCCCCCCAGTCACTATTCGTAATAAAAGTAAGCAAACCAATTATTACCCGCTATTCTCAAAGTATGCAGACAAAAAAGTTTTCGATGGCATGAGCCACCTACTGGTGCTTACCGTGCAAGAGTCATTACATAAACGATTGGCATACTTGAAAGGCCTCTCGATCGTAAAGCTGACTGAGTACGCAGCCCATAACGGCTTTGCCGCAAACACACAGCTCAACGCAGCCAAACGTCAAACGATTCCAGCATTTCGCGAAAAGGGTATCTGGAAGATAGGAGTAGCGTAGAAACATGGATATTCAGCAAAAAGACGCGAAGCAGGGCTGGTCGACTGACGATGCAGATCTCGACGTCACCGAACTGGCACGATTATCGTTGCGGCTGCTGGGTGCTCGGCTAGTTCCTACCCCACTGCTTACAGTCGAGTCGTTCTTCATTTGTAACCAACTTACCCCGGAATATGCGGTGCGAATAGAGGTATAATCAAATCAATGTCGCAAATTGCTTGGAATGAGGTACAGGACCGCGCGCAGACGTTTGCCGCTCATTGGGCGAATGAAACGCGCGAGCGGGCGGAGAGCCAAACTTTTTGGAGTGAGTTTCTGACCGTCTTCGGTGTTGATCGACGCCGACACGGTGCGTTTTTTGAATATGCGGTCAAAAAGGGCAGTGGTGGGCAAGGCTTTATTGATATGTTCTGGCCGGGACGTATGCTGGCCGAGCAAAAATCGGGTGGTAAGGACTTAGCTAAAGCTAAAATTCAAGCATTT
>DASVSL010000058.1:0-8261 GCA_036388095.1 Saccharimonadales bacterium (SeqCode)
CCCTGCTGCACTGCCTGCGCCTTTAGTCGAGTATAAAACGCGTTCATAAAGCGGCCACCATTCGTTCCGTCGAGTGAGGTCCCTGTATATAGCTGATCAGTCGGGTAGCGAAGTTTTACATCATATTCGTGTTCACAGCTAACATAGAACCATCGGCTCGGATGATTCGCTTGTAACCACGTTGCAAAAATAATTGCAGAGTCAACTTTGCTGTCTATCCACGCGCTGGCCAAGTCATAATTTGACCCTGAGCCCTCGGCGAAATAGCCGATATAGGCATTGAAACCGGTACCAGCCGCCTGACTCGACGCTTTCGTCATATAGTCGGCCACAACGTGGCAACCGGCGTCAGCTATTTCTTGCATCGTGGCCTGCGAGACGGCCTGACCCCCACCCCAGTAAATCAACTTGCCACCCATTTGCGTTCCAATCAGACTTTCTGACGCGGCAGCACCGCTGGCGACTGAGGCCGGAAAGTAGACCCCCATCCACTGTGTTCGACTACCGCTATAGGTTGCTCCGGCAGAATGCAGGCGGTGCTCACGCCGTCGGGCTAAGCGGACACTCACTCGGTATCACCCGACAAAAGCCAGGTGTCGGTTGCCCGCTTACGCAACCCAAGTGTCGCGTACCGCGCGCGGGTCTTCATGGTCGCACTTGCTGTTTGAAGCGTGACACCACTGGCTGTCGCCACCGTCACTTGCCCTGCACCGATCTGAGCGATTTCAATAATGGTGCCGACAGCGAAAGCAACGGTGCTATTAAGTGGTATGGTAATAATTCGAGAAGTTGCGGAATTTACATCGATTGCCGTACCGGCGTCACTTAACTGCAGCGTATAATCTGCGCCGCGAGTCGTCGTCGTAATTGTTCCGCCACCGTTGACCCATTTGGCGGTCGTCGCGTCGAAAGTAAGTAGTTGATTGGTCGTCGGGTTACTGAGCGCCACATCATCAGCCCCGGAGATATTACCGCCAGCGGGACTAAATGACACTAGATGATTCCTCGAAGACTAAACGCGGTACCAGGCGCTACCGTCGGTGATGAAGTCCATGCTCTCCCATTGCTGGTTGAGAACGATCGAGGCGTTGCCTTCAATTTGACCGCCGGCTGCAACCACCAAGATGGCGTTGACGGTGGCGTCGGTTTTCTTGACGCTGATGAAGGTTCCGTTCGTCTGGGCGGTTGGAAGTGTTACCGTAAAGCCGCTCGTCGCTCCGTTCGCAAGGATATATTCTCCGGCGCTCGCCGTGGTCGTCGTGCTGCGGCTGACGACGGTCCGGCCTGCGCCACCACCGCCTGATGGTACGGCATAAAAGCCTTTCGTACCGGCATTGTTGGTACCGTAGTACATACTGTTGCCGGGCGTAGCGCTGTCACCGACGAGGCTAAGGGTACGGTTGGCAGCAAGACTACCGCCGCCGGTCAGCGAGGTCGCACCGGTGATTGTTGTCGTAGTGCTTGCCTTTGCTGCTAAATCAGTCGTCAGATTGGCAACCTTGCTTTGAGCGATGGCGGCTGTCGCGTTAATGTCAGCGTTGACGATGGCACCCGCCGCAATCTGCGCGTTGCTCGCGGTACCACTCAGGTCGCCGCCCATGGTTGGGTCGCTGGCACTGTTGGTTGTCCATGACATGGCAGAGCCATTCCAACTGAGGACTTGGCCGCTTGTCGGCGTGTTGCTGATTGATAATTTCGGTTCAGTGACGGCATTGTCTTGCAGCTTGGCAGTCGTCACGGTGCCATCGGTTGGCGTACGGGTGTCGCTGAGGCGGCTGTCGTTGCTGTCAACCTTACCTGCGAGGCTGGTATCAACCTGTGCCTGGGTGTAGTAGCGAGCGTCACCACGTGCATTGTTGTGATACTGCGGATGGTCGTCGTCGGTCAAGCCGGTTAGTGCGCCGTGGTCGGTGACACCCCCGCTTGAAACGGTTGCTGGCTGCCACGTGCCTGACTGGTACACCAGTGACTGGCCGTTCGTGACACCGGTTGTGTCAACGTCGGACAAGTCGTTCATCTGGGTTGGGACGTTGTTTGGGCTGACCCAGGCAAGCGCCGTACCGTTGTAACTGAGGACTTGGCCGCTTGTGGGCGTACCGGCACTAATCTTCGTCTGAGTAACGGCGTTGTTCGCCAGCTTGGCGGCCGTAACGTTGCTGTCAGCGATCTTCGCGGTTGTCACATTGCTGTCAGCGATCTTCGCGGTTGTGACGGCACTCGCACCGAGCTCGTTACTACCAACGGCGCCAACGGCGATCTGCGCGTTACTCGCCGTACCAGTAAGGTCGCCACCCATTGCTGGGTCGCCACCGCTTCCCCCACCAGCGGTCCAGGCCAGGCCTGATCCGTTCCAGCTCAGGACGTACCCGTTGGTCGGAGCATTAACGGCAGCCAGTTTCGGTTCGGTGACCGCGTTATCAGCCAGCTTGGCCGTAACGACGCTACCGTTGTCAGGGGTGCGCTCGTCGCTCAAGCGCGGGTCGGTCGTGTCGACTTTACCGGCGAGGTCGCTACTGAGGTCTGCGATCTTGCTTTGAGAAATGGCGGCGTTGTCGTTGATGTGCGCGTCCGTAATGACGTCGTTGGCAATCTGCGCATTGGCAGCAATACCAGTGATATCACCGCCCATCCCGACGTTGCTACCGCTTGAAACTGCGTTTACTTTGTTTTGCAGCGCAGAATCAAGCTTGACCTCTGAGATTGTCCCGTTGGTGATTGCGTCGGTCGTAACGGAGCTGTCGGCCAGTTTGGCGGCGGTGACGACACCGTTTTTCAGGCTACCGTCGCTGCCTAGTGTCTGCGAGAGATAGTCGTTGAGGATATCTCCCCAGTTCCCGGCGTCACCTCCAGGTTGCGGTAATCGAGCCATGTCCTATATCCCCCTTTGTGTAAGTCGTGTCATAAAGTTTGACTTCACTATAGGTTATGGAGGTTATGGTTGTAAATACTTCTTGCGCTACTGAAGGTATTCGTAGAGCTTTTTGGCGTCTTTATGCTTGCGTAGTTTCGTCAGTGCTTTCGCTTCGATTTGCCGGATTCGCTCACGAGTAACGGCAAATTCCTGGCCAACTTCCTCGAGAGTATGACTCTTGCCACTGTCGAGACCAAACCGCATACGAACAATCTTTTGCTCGCGCTCAGTCAGGACACTTAAAATGTCTTGAACTTGTTCTTTTAATAGCTGCGAGGCGGCGCTGTCTTCCGGGCTGGCAGCATCTTCGTCCTCGATAAAGTCACCTAAGACTGAGTCTTCGTCGTCACCATCACGTCCAACACCAGCGTCGAGACTGTGGATATCCTGTTTGATTTTCATGACATACTCGACTTTTTCCGGTTCCATCTCGAGCTCTTTAGCCAGCTCTTCGATCGATGGTTCGCGGTTAAGGTCCTGTGTCATACGCCGCTGGGTACGCAGCAGCTTGTTGATGGTTTCAACCATGTGCACGGGGATACGAATCGTGCGGGCCTGGTCGGCAATAGCACGAGTAATCGCCTGGCGGATCCACCAGGTTGCATAGGTCGAGAATTTAAAGCCTTTATCGGGATCGAATTTTTCAACAGCGCGCAGCAGTCCGGTATTCCCCTCCTGGATGAGGTCCAAAAAATCGAGTCCACGACCGCTGTAGCGTTTCGCGATACTCACCACAAGGCGCATGTTCGCCTCTGCCATCTGATCTTTCGGCTTGCTCAGCTTCTTCGCTTCTGCCAGCACCGCGTTGTAGCCGTCAGTGTCACGCTTCGATAAGTCGCCTTTTTCGGCTCGTTTTTCTTCGAACTCAGCAATCCTCGTCTGCGCTTCTGCTAGGGCGTCACGGTTGGCAACTACCTTTTGCGCTAAGGCGAGTTCTTCTTCGGCCGTTAGTAGTGGAATCTTGCCGATCTCGCGTAAATACAGACGCACCGAGTCATCACTAATGTCGTCGAAAAATGCCGCTTGTGGTTGCTCTTCTTGCCAATCTTCGGTTTCGTCAAGCTCTTCTTTGTCCGGCTCGTCAGCTTCTGCGATTTTCTCAGCCGCGTCTTCAATCGTTACGGTCTCTTCGGTCGTCTCGTCAATGATTGGATCATCAGTTGGTTTTTTTGGCACCAGGTGTCTCCTCGCGTATAAGATTATTGAGTTCACCGCGTAGTCGGGTAGCCGTGACGTCGTCGGACGAGGTCTCAGCCACACGGAGCTCAGCGCTCAGCTCGGCGATTTTCTTTTTTCGGTATTGGAGTTTTAGATGGCGGACCAGCTCTCGCGTTGTCGTCAGTCGTTCGGCTGACGACAGATCGTTATACATGGTTTCCGCTTTGAACTGTACTATCTTGACATAGGTGCCGTAGGCATGCAACTCATCCGGCACCCCGCGCAGCGGCACGGCGTCTGGATGATGCACGATGTAACGCAGCAGTGCCTGCCGGGCATCCCCAGTCAGTGCATCGATACTCAGCTCCAGCACGGCGTCGCGCATGTCGGCGTCACTGATCAAAAGCGACAAAAGATGGTCTTGGCGGGCATCGGGCGGCACCTCAGCCGACGGAGCGCTTGCCTGCACCGCGACCGCTTTGCGCGCCGGCACGGCTTGGGCCAGTTGCCCCATTCGGGCCCGCAGCGTTTCCTGGCTGGTATCAGTTTTTTCGCCCAGCAGCCGTAGGTAATGCTCTTGCTCGACAGGGTTATCCAGTTTGCCAAGCAGCGCCAGGACGTCAGTCGTCAGTCGGCGTTTGCCACCAGCTGTCGCCAGGTCCAGCCGAGCCTCGTAGCGGCCAATCAACCAGTCAATCGCCGGCTTAGCATCGTCGAGTGCCTGACGCCAGAGCGCGACGTCTTGTTGAATCAGTTCATCCGGGTCCTTGGCGTCATCCGGAAGTGTCACGACGCTCAGCTCGACACTGGCCGCCTGGGCCATCGGGATCGCCCGCTCCGTCGCAGCAATTCCGGCCTTATCGCCATCAAAGCCCAAAATCACCCGTTCACTCAGGCGACCGAGCGCCTTGAGGTGCGCGTCGGTCAGGGCCGTTCCCGCCGTTGCGACGACCTCTTTTACCCCCGCCTGGTGACTACTTATGACATCGAGGTTGCCCTCAACAATGACCCCACGGCCACCTGTTCGGATCGCCTCTTTCGCTAGATGCAACCCGAAGACGTGGCGGCCTTTGTCGTAAAGGATTGTTTGTGGAGTATTGAGATATTTCGGTGCGTTTTTTACATCAGCTATCAGACGCGCCGTAAAACCAATGACGGTGCCACTTGGATCCATCAGCGGCACCATTAGGCGGTCACGGAACAAATCAGTCCCACGACTGCCGATCAAGCCACCGTCTTTCAGTTCGGGCGTCGTGTAGCCTTTGCCGAGCAGGAATCGCTGCAAACTGCGCCCATCGGCCGGGGCGTAGCCGAGCCGAAAGTCATGGACCACCTGGCGGTCAAGCCCGCGACCTTTCACGTAGTCGACAGCGATCGGGGTCGAGAATAGACTGCGCTGATAGTAAATCGTAGCGAGGTCGTGCATTGCCCGCAGCCGATCACGCTTTCGGCTAAGGCCTTTATCGGCCGCCGCACCCTGAAATTGGCTCAGATCAACCCCAGCTTTACGGGCCAGCAGTTCCAACGCACCGCGAAAATCGAGTCCCTCCACCGCCATGACAAAGCTATAGACATCCCCGCCCTGGTTACTCGAAAAATCATGCCAAATGCCTTTATCGGGGCTGACAAAAAAACTCGGCGACTTTTCCTGCGAGAATGGACTGAGGCCTTTCCAGTTGCGGCCAGCCCGCTTGAGAACGACGTATTCACCGATGACCGCCTCGATGTCGAGCCGGCTGCGCACTTCTTCCTTCGCCTCGCCCTGCATGGCGTTCATTGTAGCACCTCTGTACCTCTGTCGATTCTTATGCTTAACTGTTCCCATGGATCCTTCACTGCTTGGTCGACCGATGCCGGCACCGACCGCCCAGCGCCAAAATGGCGGCGGACGTAAACGTCTGATTTTGCTTATCATTGGCGGCCTTATCGCCCTCATCGCAGGTGGCTTTATGCTGTCACGGAGCGGCGATCAAAGCGCCGAGCTGCAAAAAACGCTCAGCGCCCGTCAGGCGACGACTCTGGCGTTGATCACCGATGGTCAAAAGAACATTCAAAACGGCACGCTATCTAAGCTCAATAGCGACATCAGCATCATTCTTAACGGTGACAATGTCGCCCTCCAGGCCGCCCTGGCTGACGCCGGTCTCAAAAAGATTGATAAAGAAATCACCGCCGCCGAAGCCGACACAGCCACTTTCGAAGAACTGACCGACGCCCGACTGAACGCGACCTACGACGGCGTTTACCGACGCATCATCACCACCAAGCTCGAATCCCTCAGCGCCCTGCTCCGTGAGACGAACAGCGCCACCAAAAGCCGGTCCTTAAAAGCAGCGATCAAACAAGAATACGAACATATCGCTGGCTTTTTGATCGAACTCAACAAGCTGACGCTGTAGCTTAGCCTTTAACCAGCTCATAGCTGTGACGAACCATGTCGCGCAGTTCGTCGTCGGGTACCTGCCCCGAACAAATGATCGTGTTCCAGTGTTTCTTGTTCAGATGGTAGCCCGGCAGCACCGTCTCGTATTTTTCACGTAGTAGTTCCGCTAACGTCGGGTCACACTTGAGGCTCAGCCGAACCGGATCACTGGTCTCATCGATCAGCGCAAACATTTTGCCCGTTTCATCACCGAGCTTATAGACCGCCGTCGTCTCGTCGAACGGGTAATCAAGAGTGGCGCCCGGCAACGCGGTAATGATGTCGCGGATCTCATCCTGGCTCACTGCATCGCCCCCTGTTCATCGACGGTCTCGACTGCAGCCGGTTTGCTGCGTCCTTTTTCCGGGACGTTCAGCCACTGCAGATACTGTCCTAGTTCTTCGATGCTGCCGCGGATATCAGCGAGCGCACGATGGGTCTCGGGTTTTCTAAATTTCGATCCATATTTCCCTTCGAAGACGACTTTCCACGCGCTGACATCCAGCATGCGGTAATGCAGCCGCGCGGCCAGTCGCCCCCATTCGTTATCGATGAACTTACGGTCCTGATGAATCGAGTTGCCAGCCAGCAGTACCAGCTCGTCGTCCTCAAACCAATCGGACACGAAGGCGAGTAACTCGTCCTCAACGACGCGCGCCGGGTTGCCTGCCTTGTTTTGCTCTGTCAGGGCGGTTCTGACATGGGCGTAGGTATCCCAAAACGAACCCGTCATCCGACGCTGGATCAATTCCGGCTCGACGTGGACAATCGCCTCGTACGTGGCGAGCTCGGTCAGATCCCAATCGGTCACGATCACTGCCACTTCTAAAATACGGTCCTCAAGCGGATCGAGGCCAGTCATCTCCAGATCCATCCATAGCAGCCGGCGACTCAGTTTCGGTTTCATACGACCAGTATACCCTGGCCGGGCCACCGCTAGTCAGGTCGCCGCAACTGAGGCGTTTTTAAAAAAGCGTAATAATTTTCACACTTTTCTTGTGCCCCTTATGGTTTAATGCAAGCTTCGTTATAACTTAGATAAGCAGACGGTCTGCTCGTACCATCGATACCTTGGGAGACACATTGCCATCGTCGTCAAACCCCGACGTAGTGCTTCATCCCCCATCGGACGCATTCGTGCCGGCCACTTCCGTACACCGGCCGGTCTCAGAGAGCTCTTCACTGAAAGCGAGGTCAGTGGCTTCACTAGCCCTACCCGGCGTGTCATCATCGGAAGGTTCCACCGTGCCACCGAAGTACACCGTGATGTCGTCAAAGGTACCGATAACTACATCGGTGGCGTCGGGCCGAAGCTCACTGACCTGGCCGTAGCGATTTCTCGGCCCCTGAAGCGACCGCTCATCACAACGAAAGACCTGCCGGCCCACGTAGTCACAGAGCTCAATCCACGTGATCTGCGCCAGCTGGTGGAGGACCTGAACATCGCCGTCGTCGTGGTTGTCCTCGGCCTCATGTGTGTTCGGACTTCCGGCGTGGGACGCGGCTTGCCACCGAGCAGCAACGAGATTTGGTACGACTCGTACTCTGGCTGCTGGTGCATTGTTCCGAGTTGTATCGACGAATACACCGGTCGCCGTAATCGTCCGAGGCGCGTCAAGCGCGATGATCGCAGCTTCCACGGCCGTAACCGCGGCAACAGCAAGACCCACGGTATCCGACCGGGGGTCTCAGTCAGCACCGCCTGACCACCCCGGCCACGTGGTCCGGTTACCAGCCTCTAGGCACGGGCCGGTCCACGTGGCCCGACTC
>DASVSL010000059.1:0-12381 GCA_036388095.1 Saccharimonadales bacterium (SeqCode)
CGATCTCGGCGATCGATTTACTCTCGCTCATGCCGTTTTTACGAGCGTGGCGTCATCGCGCTTGCACTGGTCAGTGTGGTACAAGCGGCTGTCGTCGAGTTTGCAGGTTCCACAGATAAGCACCAGATCATTACAGTTGGCAAAGGCACAATTCTCGTAGTTGCTGGTATTACCACCACAGTGTGAACATTCACCGATCGTCGCCGTGTGATCCGAGAACTCAACTGTCATTCGGTCGTCAAAGACACGCATGCTACCCTCCCATAGGCCATCATCACCGTACGTCTCACCGTACTTCACGATGCCACCGTCGATTTGGTACACATCACTAAAGCCACGGTTTTTCATTAGGCTACTTAGGACTTCGCAGCGAATACCACCCGTACAATACGTAACGACTTTTTTGTCCTTGAGGTCATCATACTTGCCGCTTTCAAGCTCGGGCACGAAATCGCGGCTCGTATTGGTATCGGGGACGACGGCGTTCTTGAACCGACCGATTGCTGCTTCGTGGGCGTTTCGTCCGTCAAAGAACACGACGTCATCACCGTAGCGTTCGACCAGCTCATGAACCTGGGCAGGCTTTAGGCGCGTGCCACCACCAACCACACCCTCTTCGTTGACGACCAGCTCGTCGGCCGCATGAAAGCCGACCAGTTCGGGCCGGACTTTGACGCTAAGGCGCGGAAAATCATCGCGCTGGCCATCGGACCACTTATAGGTAATGTCAGCAAACGGCTCGTACTGCTTCATCGTCTTCACGTAGGTTTTGCAATCATCCACTTCACCGCCGACAGTGCCATTAATCCCATGCGGGCTGACGATGATCCGCCCTCGCAGATTCAGGCACTCGCACAACGCTCGCTGCCATAGCATGACAGCCTGTGGGTCACTGAGAGGAGTGAATTTGTAGTAAAGTAGAATCTTGTGCATACAGAGGTATAGTATACCAATATTTGACAAATACATATATTATTGCTATAATAATAGGCTACGTTGTGCTACGCTTATTGCACTATGATTGTCGCCCGCGCGCAATCCTCTACCGCTTTGTCCATCTGATAACGCGTCAATCAGTCTTATTTCCAGAAAGGAATCTTTTTGTCTACAAACCGTCAAACCCTCGCGTTGTACTGGCGCCAAGTCCGTCATCACAAAATCAGCTTTTTCATTATGCTGACATGTATTCCGTTAGGCGCCGTTGTTATCGACAGCCTGCTACCGTATGTACTCGCTCAAGCGATCGGAACGCTCGGCACTAACCAACAAGAGCTACACAAGTTTTTATGGCTGGCAACTGGGCTTGGTATCTTAGGGGCACTCCTGAACGTGACCGGGTTTCAGGCCATGGTGCGTCACGAATCAGAAGTCCTGTCTCGTCTTCGTCAAAGCACGTTCGCTGAACTACTTGGCAAAGATCATCACTTTTTCACGAATCAAAAAATCGGTGCCATGACCAGCAAATTCATCGACTTCAACCGCGCCGAGGTCAGTTTGCAAGATCTTTTCATCATCCGTACGCTCGGGTTCGTCCTCAGCCTCGCGACCGGGCTGGCTCTATTGGCCAGTCAATCCGTCACCGCCAGTCTGATTATTGCTGGTCTGGTCGTACTACTAGCCATTGAAATTCGCTGGAGTGCTAAAGTGCGTGCTCCGTGGCGGCACGAACGAAAACGACTGATCAGTGAAATTCACGGCGTTGTAGCGGATGCTCTCACGAACAATCTTATCGTGCGCAGTTTTGCTGGTGAAACGCGCGAAAAAGAAGCCCTCCGTGTCTACACCGAACGATTCGGAGCGATCTACCGTAAGGATATCGGCTTCGTCACGGTCGAAGGCTCGACCCGGGTAGCCTTGATGGTAGCGACCCAAATCATCGCTATCGCATTTGCGGCCCAGCTTGTCAGCAGTGGCTCGATGAACCTCGCGACGGCAATTTTCATGCTCGCGTACTTGCAACGAATCGGATCACAGTTATTTGTCCTCGGCGACATCATTAATGGCTACGATAACGCCTTTCTCGAAGCGAGCCCGATGACCGACATGCTACTCAGCAAGAACCAAGTTGATGACAAGCCGAGTGCCACCACGCTCGATGCGCCGAATCCTTCGATTACGTTTGACTCGGTCGGCTATCGTTACGCCGATGGAAAAACAGATGTCATCAACGATATTTCGGTGGATATCGCTGCTGGCCAAAAAGTTGGACTGGTCGGACACTCCGGTGCTGGCAAATCGACTATCGTACAGCTACTGCTCCGCTTCAGCGATGCAACGAGCGGACGTATCCTGATCGATGGGCATGATCTGCGTGATGTCACCCAGCAAAGCCTACGCGAGCATATCGCCTACGTACCACAAGAACCGATGCTGTTTCATCGTTCGATTCGTGACAATATCGCCTACGGCAACCCCGATGCAACAGACGAGCAAATCATTGAAGCCGCTCGTCGGGCTAATGCCCTCGAATTCATCGAGCAGCTGTCACATGGCTTCAACACAACGGTCGGCGAACGAGGTGTCAAATTGTCGGGTGGGCAAAAGCAACGTGTCGCAATTGCCCGCGCCATCCTAAAGGACGCCCCAATCCTCGTGCTTGACGAGGCAACGAGTGCGCTCGACAGCGAAAGTGAAAAATTGATTCAGGACAGCCTGGTTGAGCTGATGTATGGCCGAACGAGCATTGTCATTGCCCACCGTTTATCAACGATCGCCAAACTTGATCGTATCCTCGTGCTCGAAGACGGCAAAGTCGTCGAAGACGGCACGCACGCAGAACTACTCAAAGCTAGTGGTATCTACGCTGGCCTGTGGGCGCATCAATCCGGCGGCTTTATCGAAGAGTAAAAAATAACCCCGGCGATCGGGGTTATTTTTATTGACTGAGTGACTAGTCTTTTTTCGTCTGGTCGACGTTACTTTGCTTTGGCTCGTCTTGCAGCTTGCCGCCAGGCATATTTTCGGTCGCCTGCGACGTTTGGTCGGTGTCACCACCGTTATCAGCTTCAACATCAGCTGGGCCTTCGCCGTCACCAGCGGCAGCTTCGTTCTGCGCTTGCAGTGCGGCTGGTTCCCAGACACTCGCAACCATGAGGTCAGTGATGCTTGGCTTTTCTTCGTCTTCGTTACTATCGTGGTGACCGTCGTCATGAACGACAAATTCAACGCCTTCGTCTAGGGTGGCATCGGCCAGGGTGACGCGGTCGCCCGCTTCGGTCATCCCGCTGATGTCGATACGGATCGCATCCGGTAGGTCCATTGGCAGTGCACGGATCTCAACCTTGTCGAGCGCCTGCAGGATGATCAGTCCGGCTTTTTCAGCCGCTGATTCGCCTTCACCAACCAGTTCGATCGGAATTTCAGCGGTAATTGGCTCAGACGCGCTAACGGCATGGAATGAAATGTGACGCAGTTCGGCCTTGATCGGGTTCATTTCGATCTCTTTGATCATGGCGATACGCTTTTTGCCAGCGACGTCGAGGTGGACCGCGTGGTGACTACCAGCGGCGCGATAAATCTTCATGAGCACATTGTGCTCGGCCTGAACCGAGACGGGGTCCATACCTGGCCCATATACGACACCCGGTACCAAACCTTCTTTACGGAGGTTCTTTACCTTCTTACCCTGGACGGTCCGGGTATCTAACTTCAAATTGATCTTGTCTCCCATCTTTCTCTCCTTTCGTGTGAGATATCTTTACGGAGTCTGTAATGTATCGTCTAGTATACCACGGATGACCCCAAGAAGCCGTGCTAAAATGAGGGCAATGAAACGCTACCGGCCACTGATCATCGCCCTGTTTGTCCTGATGCTTGGTGGCTTCGCGTATCTCGCCATTGATCACTACGGCCTCGAGCGGCTCATTAACCTCGTCGGCGTGCTCGGTATCGCTGGAATTATCTTCGCGGAGTCAGGCTTGCTGATCGGTTTCTTTTTGCCAGGTGACAGCCTGCTCTTTACGGCGGGGTTTTTGGTATCGCAAAATATCCTCGACTTCAACATCCACCTCCTCGCGCTGATTTTATTTGTTGCCGCAGCGCTCGGTGACAGTGTCGGGTACATGTTTGGCAAACGGGTTGGACGAGGGTTGTTCCATCGCCGCGAGAGCCTGCTGTTTCACAAAGACAATTTACGACGGGCTGAAGATTTCTATGAACATAACGGCGCCAAAACGATTGTTATCGCCCGCTTTGTGCCTGTGGTGCGTACCTTTGCGCCAATCATCGCTGGTATTAGCGCCATGCCATATCGCACGTTTCTTATCTACAACCTGATCGGAGCGTTTGTCTGGGCGGCGGGTCTGACCTACATCGGCTACTTTGCGGGCGATTTGATCAACCGTACCGGCATCAACATCGAGTACGTTATTCTTGCAATCATCGCGATCTCCCTACTCCCACCGGTCATTCATGTGCTTCGCGAACCAGCCAGTCGCAAGGCGATCAAGCGCTTGATCGCCGCTCGCACCCGTAAATAACATTCGGTTGTCATCATAGACAAGTCCCGTCAAGTAGGGTTGAATATACCTGCTAGTTTTCGTACATCGACATAAAAGGTGATGAGATGCTGGACCACGCGCAGAAGCTCGACGCAATCGTGCGTCAACTGAACGAGCTTGCAAGGCAACTGTTTGATCTCGCCCGGCTTCGAAAGAAGGTGACGGACGAGTACAAAGCCGATCAAGAAGCGAGAAAATCGGCTTACGAAGCCGAGCGAGATAGGCGCAAAGTCGCCTTCGACACGGTCATCTCGCCGATCCAGTTCCAGATCGACCAGGCCAGGAAGGAGATGACTGAGCTGGTTTCACAGCATCGGTCTGCCTTGCTGACTGGTAGCCTCAAATCGTTCGCGACGACAATGGCGATATTCAGCTACCGCAAGGCACCGTTGTCCTTCAAACTCGAGGACTCAACAGCAGCCACTGCCGTCGCGCGCAAGCTCGGCATACTGCGCCAAGTTGGCAAGATGCGGATTTCGTGGGATATCGACCCAGCCAAGCTGAAAACCTACCTGGATACACACCCCGGAGCTGTCGAATCGTTCGCGGACTGCGTACGCTTTGCGGATCCGGACGCACAGTCCCTCTCAGCCAAGCCGAACGATGCGTACCTGACCATGCACGATTCCGACCAGCTGAGTGATGCAGCGATCAAGCTGAGCGACTAGCCACCCTGGAGTGTCCGCCACCATACGCGGCGCTCCAGGGCTTATTTATTTCTTCGTCTTATTGCGTACGAAGCCGAAATATACACCGCTAACGATCAACCACACGGTGAACGGATACGATACGATCCGTTCGACTGTCCCGCGACCTAGCCCGGTGAAGTGATGAATGTCGTTGGCAAACAACGTAAACGCAGCGACACAAACAACCCCGGTGACGATTGTATACAGCCGATAATACCGTGGCGTCTGTGTGAGCCCGACGCCGATAAATAGCAAGGCAATATTACCTAGTAACAGCCCGAGGACCGCGCCGATATAGTGCACCAGCGAGTTGACGTTTTCGGGCGCCAGACCAACCAGAACCGTGCCAATACCCGACAGTACTAGTAAGCCGAACCCGATCGTACTCAGCGCATTCGGCCGAAAAGTTTTATAGAGCAAGGCTGCACCCAACGCGATTGTGACGCCGAAGACGACAAACGACAGGTTCATTAGCCAGTGCAGCGGCGAGCAGACATACAGCCCGGCAAACGGGCCGCACGTCGTGTTACCAAGGTCACTGATGTAGTGCATGCCGTAATAAAACGGCGTCGTCCAGGCACTGGCAACGATCAGCTGGACAACAAAAAACTGCAAACTACTGATCCAGAGCGCTGAACCAAGCCACTGATACTTCTGTGCGATACGTTGTATGTGTTTCATGTCACATGATACTTACTGCTGTCATGGTACAGTACCTAAGCTTAGAGGCCTAGCATAGGTCCGTTAACAACCGAAGGAGCCGACTATGCCTGTACCGAACGTCACGCTGAACGATGGAAACAAAATGCCGCAATTAGGGCTTGGTGTTTGGCAAGCCAGCGAGGGCGGCGAAGTCGAACGCGCCGTCACGGCGGCCCTAAAAACCGGCTATCGATTAATCGATACTGCCGCCGTTTACCGAAACGAAGCCGGTGTCGGCAGTGCCATTGCCAGCAGCGGCGTCGCCCGTGACGAACTGTTTGTTACCACCAAGCTATGGAACAGCGACCAAGACGCCGACAAAGTACGGTCAGCCCTGATGACGAGCCTCGAAAAACTCGGCCTCGATTACATCGACCTTTATTTGATCCACTGGCCAATGCCAGCGCACGGGCTGTTCCCGGCTGCGTGGGCCGAACTAGAAAAGTTGAAGGCCGAAGGCTTAATACGTTCAATTGGTGTCTGTAATTTTCTGCCCGAACACCTCGACGAGCTGGCACGTCACAGCGACGTCGTGCCCGCAATCAATCAAATCGAACTGCACCCGTGGTTCAACCAAGCTGCGTCCCGCGACGACGCTACATCTCGTGGTATTCAAATCGAATCCTGGAGCCCGATCGGCCAAGGCGGTGATTTGCTGCGCGATGCAACCATCACGGCAATCGCCGAGGCCCACGGCAAGACATCCGCCCAAGTCATCATCCGCTGGCACCTACAGCACGACCTTGTCGTCATCCCGAAATCGACCCATCCAGAGCGCATTGCAGAAAACTTCGATGTGTTTGGCTTTGAACTGTCTGACCAGCAGATGGCACAAATCGATAGCCTCAACCAAGACAAACGTCTCGGTGCCAACCCCCTGACCATGAACATGAAATGAAGGGCAAGCGTCGTTAACGCTGGCGTGAAGCTACTGTATACGTTTCGCAAGTTCAAGCGTCGATAGTTTTGCTGTGATTGTCCCGCGACCTATGTCTATTGCTGTGAGATAATTTACAGGCATGATCCTGGGGTTCCGTATACGCTTACAGCATAAGCAACTATGACATGGAGATCTTCCCACTATGCCAACCACAAAACCTGCACACGACAAAGAACCATCGTCCGCATCAGTCCGCCGGTATCATAGCGCCGATGAAATGCAACGCGAGCGCTTCGGTGGCTTTAATATAGGGGCCGCGTTTTTCGGCTGGCTGGTATCCAACTCTATCTCTGTTTTGCTGATCGGGCTCTTGAGCGCGGCAGGCAGCGCGGTTGCCCTGTCGGTGGTAAAAGATGTTGATGAGCTGACGCAAAGTTCTGACGCGCAGTCGATTGGTGTCGTTGGCGGAATACTATTTATCGTCGTGATGGTCATCGCGTACTACGCAGGCGGCTACGTCGCGGGGCGAATGTCTCGTTTTGATGGTGGGCGCCAAGGTATCGGGGTCTGGATATTTAATATCCTGGCGGTAATTGGACTCGCCGTTGCGGGCGCACTGCTGGGTGCCAAGTACAACCTATTACAGCAGCTCAATCTTCCGACAATTCCGGTTGATGGAAGTCAGCTGACGACGGCCGGGCTACTCACCCTATTGCTTACGCTCGTTATTACGTTCTTCGCTGCCCTGGCTGGTGGCAAGGCCGGTGAACACTACCACCGCAAAGTCGACGAGGTCGCCGGTACTGCTGATTAAACCGGTTTTTGAGCGCACTACGTTTTCTGAAAATTTGTTTCATCCTATACGGATGAATATCCAAACATCATCTCTGCCCGCCACTTAGTCATGTGCGCCACTATGATGCCTAACAGTTCGCCAGCATCATCGCGACTACGAGGTCGTCCACAAAAACGAGAGTTACAAGTATGCACCGTACCTACGGCTCTTTGCGTCCCGAACGGTACGTTAATTACGCTTAAGATTTAATGCTACAATACTTAATTGACGTTATATAAAGAGTAGTATATTGTAATTATGTAACAGACGCGGAGACGTTGAAAGAATTCATAGGATAACGCCATATAGAGTTGGCGAGCTGATCTTATTGATTATTTTTTCAACGGTATGTACCACATCACTGAGCATTACCACGCTGTCTGCGTTGGACTCAGTAAATACACGTAGCCATGCTTATGACTGTAAGTAATCTAACAGCTATATCACATCAATCACTTTATTGTAGTACACAAGAGCATAATTTTGGAAATCCAAGAGACCGAGGAGACTTATGAAAACCGCTGTTAAAGACGTCACGATTGTCGTGCCGACGCTCAACGAAGTTGATAACGTTGTGCTGTTAACAAAACGTATTGACGAAAGCATGAAAACAGCCAAAATGCCCTACCAAGTATTGTTCATTGACGATCATTCGACTGACGGCACAGTTGATAAGATCAAGATGCTATCGCGAACTTATCCGGTTTCATTGCAGCTAAAAGCCGGCAAACGCGGCAAAGCACAGTCAGTCATACAAGGTTTCGACTCGGCAACATCGTCGTTTGTCGCTATGATCGATGCCGACCTGCAGTATCCACCAGAGGCAATTCCTAAGATGGTTCAAAAACTTGTCGACAACGATGCAGATGTCGCACTGTCTACGCGCAATAAATCTGAAGCAGGATTTCTTCGAAACCTCATGAGCAGCGTGTTCAATTTCGTCTTTGTACGTTCTCTTTTTGGCATTGATTACGACACACAGTCTGGCCTGAAAGTCTTCCGCCTCAAGACGTACGACGGCATGAAGCTGAGCCCGTCACAGTGGTCATTCGATTTAGAATTTATCGTCGCAGCCCTACAGAAACAGAGTAATATTTTGACCCACGATATTATATTCGGTAAACGATATAACGGTGAAGCAAAAGTAGATATCGTCAAGTCTTCGCTAGAACTTGCCAAATCTTCAATACTTCTACGACTGCGCATCCCGGGGAAAATCGTTCGGGATGCATACAATATGAACGTTGCGCGATACACTGAAGTGACCGGTACTACTTCGTGAAACGAAACACCTACATAACCTTCGCAATTATCGCATTGACAGTGGTTGTAATGATCGCCATATACTTTGGTGTGCGCAGCGGTAAAATTTCTGAACCGCAAAACCAGTACGGTACGCCGACGGTATTTTCTGGTAACCGGATGTTACTTGAGCTATGGGGCGATTATAAGCAAAATATTCTCGAGCCAGGCAGCCTTCGGGCGCTCGATAAATCGCAGAACAACATCACGACATCCGAAGGCCAGAGCTACACCCTGATGCGGGCTGTCTGGATGGATGATCGTGACACGTTCGACAAGGCGTGGAAATGGACGAAAGATAATATGCAGCGTGATGATAAGCTCTTGTCGTGGCGATTTGGTGAAAAACCGGATGGTAGCTTCGGTATCCAAGACGACCGCGGCGGGCAAAACACAGCGAGCGACGGCGATGTCGACATCGCCTACGCCCTTATCATGGCGTCGAACCGCTGGAAAGAAGACGATTACTTATATGACGCAAAAACCATGATCGATAGCATCTGGGAAAAAGAAGTTGTCGATATAAACGGCGAATTACTTCTCGCATCAAACGATATCGAGCGTAACAACCAGGAATCTATCCTAGTCAATCCTTCTTACTTTGCACCATACGCGTACCGAGTCTTCGCGAAAGTCGACCCAACACGTGATTGGAACGGGCTCGTCGATGGGTCATACTCGCTCTTATTTGCAGCGACTGACTCTGCTCTTGATACACAGACGTCAGCTGGACTTACACCGAACTGGGTGCGCGTAGATCGTGCGACGGGTCAGGTTTCACCCGAGCCCACTCTTGATGCAAACTATGGGTACGACGCGTTTCGAACGCCATGGCGTCTTACGCTGGATTATCGCTACAACAAAGACGTCAGAGCACTCCAGGTACTTAATAAGCACAAAACACTGAGCGAAGACTGGCAAAAACGTGGGCGCCTCGCGTCTGTCTATGGTCATAATGGCAAAATTGTGACCGACGATTCGGTACCGGCACAGTACGGCGCATCTCTCGGGTACTACATTCTTACAAACCCAGCCCAAGCAAAAGAAATTTATGATCGAAAGCTACTTACCAACTATGATCCGGACGTACAAGGATGGAAAAAAGAATTGAGCTACTATGATGACAACTGGGCGTGGTTTGGCATGGCGCTTTACCTGAAGCAACTTCCAGATATCGCGGGTATGTATGAATCGTAGGTCGCGAACCGATTTCTTAACGGGCTCGCATAGTAAGAGATTTCTCGCTCTCAACGTTACATTGGCATTGCTCTATTTCGTGGCACTGTCTGTATTTTTCAAGATCGGAAATGTCTACCTGTTCACGGCACTGATTATAGGCGAAGTTTTTCATGTGTGGCAGATCATAGGCTTCTCGATAACAACATGGAACCCGCAAAAAAAACGCCCTTTTACTAGCAGTTTCGGTGAACCAGTCAATATATTCATCACCGTTGCCGGTGAACCGGTTGAAGTGGTCGAGGAGACAGTCATCGCCGCCAAGGCAATTGACTACCCCAGCTTTAACATTCATATCTTAAACGACGGCTACGTCGCGAAGAAAGACAATTGGAAAGAGATCGAGGAACTTGCCGCTCGTCACGGCATTGGTTGTATCACGCGCCGTAAGCCAGGTGGCGCTAAAGCTGGCAACATCAACAACGGACTCCGGCATACCAAAGCCCCGTTTATCGTCATCTTTGATGCGGACCATGTGCCAAAACCAGAGTTTTTGAAACGAACGATGGGCTACTTCACCGATAAAAAAATGGGCTTCGTCCAAACGCCGCAGTTCTACAAAAACCAAGCCGAAAACGTCGTCACCCAGACGTCATGGGACCAACAAGCCTTGTTCTTTGGCCCGATCATGAAAGGGAAGGTACGTTCGAATTCAGTCTTTATGTGTGGTACAAATATGGTTCTGCGCCGAACGATGCTGAGCGAAGTCGGCGGGATGTGCGAGTTTAACATCGCCGAAGATTTCTTGACATCACTGTTCGTACACGAAAAAGGCTGGCATAGCCACTACGTACCAGAAGTTCTTGCCGAGGGATTAGCTCCAGAAGACTTCTTGTCATATTATAAACAACAGTTCCGCTGGACACGTGGCAGCTTAGAGGTCATTTTCAAATACAACCCCCTGTTCCGTAAAGGCTTGACGTGGGCTCAAAAAATGCAATACCTTTCGTCTGCAAGTTATTATCTGTCGGGTGCCGTCGTTCTGATCGACGCCCTGATACCGCTCATATTCCTGTTCTTTGGTGTGACGGCGATTATTACGTCATCGATGCTGTTGGCGCTTATTTTCCTACCGTATATCTTCCTCAGTCTGTATATTCTTCAACAAACCAGTAACTTCACGTATACCTACAGGGCGATATCATTCTCAATCAGTTCATTCTGGTTGCAACTCAGGGCACTAGCTGCTGTGTTACTCAATCAAAAAACATCGTTCGTCGTAACATCAAAGAGTGCGATTCAAGGCAACTTCCTGTACCTTTCGATTCCGCACCTAGTCTACATTGCCCTTTCCATCGCGGGCGTAGCAGTCGCGCTGAGCCGTGAAGGCATCAGTGCATCACTTCTCGCTAACTTGGCGTGGGTTCTTGTCAATATCGCCGCGTTCATCCCGTTCATTTTGGCATCCGCACCACCATTGAAACGGCGCGCAAAACCTTCGGCTGAGAAACCAGTACTCGCGAAAGCACGCGCGAATTCATGAAGTCGTCGAAAGTAATCCAGGCAGTTGCCGAACCTCGCAAGCCGCGGACAGAGTACCTAAAGCCCCTAGCGGTACTCGCCTATATGGCATGTCTTATTGGTATCGTCGTGTTTATCGCCGTAACTGTCATGATGAAAGAAAGCCTTCGTCTGGACGAGGCACAAAGTATCTGGCAAACGTCCCATAGCCTGCAAGGCACCCTTGAGGTCGTTGCCCAAGACGTCCATATGCCGATGTACCACATCTTGCTCCACTACTGGATGGTATTTTTTGGCACTAGCGTCGAGGCTGTACGCAGTATGTCGCTTCTATTTCTCATTGCGTGCATACCTGCGCTTTACTTACTGGCCCGTACCATACTCAATCGCGGCTGGGCGTTAGTCGTGATTACCGTATTTGCCCTTTCACCATTCATGAACTGGTACGCGTCCGAGGCCCGTATGTACACGCTGCTCACCTTGTTCGCGATACTCAGCCAGTATTTTTTCGTCCGCATCTTGCAAGGTAAACAGGGGTGGGGTGGGTATGCTCTGACTGCTATTTTAGGCGCGTACTCGCACTACTTTTTCATGTTTACACTGGCTGCGCAGGCGATATTTTACTTGTTTAACCGTAAGCAATTCAAACCAGGTTCGTTAAAGCGGTTCATCCTGACAGCCGGGGGTGTCGTCGTCGGCATAGCACCGTGGATCTATTACTTCATATCGCAGGGAGCGGCAAGCAACACGCGGCCGCAGCTACCGACGCCCAGCACG
>DASVSL010000060.1:0-4469 GCA_036388095.1 Saccharimonadales bacterium (SeqCode)
GGCTTTGCTCATGATCCCGGGCGGGAGTAGCGCAAGCTCTGCCATGCCCTGCATAAACGAATCCGTGTAGCGCCGGGCAACTTCCCACGCCGTGACGCCGTCGCGACGGGCACCTTTTTGCAACTTGTCTTCACCGTCGTCCGCATCGCTTGTCAGGTGCCCGACATCGGTGATGTTCATGACTCGCTTCACGTCGTAGCCGTCTGCCAGTAACGTCCGAACTAATAAATCCCAACGGATGTATGCTACCCAATTGCCGATTGTCGGCTCGCTGTAGACAGTCGGACCACAGGTATACAGACTGACCTGACCGGGTGTAATTGGCTGGAGAG
The DNA here is from genome assembly GCA_036388095.1 of Saccharimonadales bacterium (SeqCode). Classification (GTDB taxonomy): domain Bacteria; phylum Patescibacteriota; class Saccharimonadia; order Saccharimonadales; family Saccharimonadaceae; genus DASVSL01. The sequence continues at coordinate 333 of DASVSL010000060.1, forward strand.
TGACGGTCACGTTCGTGCGGGTGTCGTGTAATTTCATGCGGCAGCTTTCGTCACGGCCGTTAATAGCTCGGGCATGATGGCCGCCAACGTATCGTTCACTTTGAAGCCGGCCGAGTAGCTGTGGCCGCCGCCACCAAAATAGCCGGCGACTTGGTCGGCGATTGGTTGATTGCTGCGGATTTTGCCCGTTAGTTTTCCATCCGGATACGTCTTGATGGCCACGGCAATCTCGACGCCCTCGACGAGTCGCATTTCATCAAGCACCAGTACACTCGGGTTATACCGATCACTATAGGTCTGAATATCTTCCCAGGGGATATGGACCGTCGCAAGCCGTCCATCCAGATGATACTCGATGCGACCAATGAGATCGCCTTTGTATGCCAAGATATCGGCAGGCTTACGCATATAATCACGCCGTCGACGTTCGATATCAGCCGGGTTTGCCCCCAGGCGAATAAGTTCGACCGCTACTTCAAACGTACGAAGCGTGACACTTGGTGTCGTAAGACCGAGTGTATCTGCCATCAGCGATATATACAGCAAGCTAGCAGTATCAGCATCGATCGACCAGCCTTCGAACATCGCGACTTCATATAGTAATTCACCTGTCGCCGCCGCAGCCGGATTGATAATCGGTGTAAATGAAAATGACAGATCGCTGCCTTCGTTGGCTTCGATGTGATGATCAAACACAATCACTGGCATGTGGTCTAAGTTGTGACGCACCCCGGGCGTTGCTAGCATTTTTTGCAGCAGTGCTTCGCTGGCGGTATCGACGACAATCGCAAGGTCATAGCGCCCTGCCCACTCGTTGGTAACGCGGTCCCAGCCCGGGACGTACCGTAAATATTTCGGTAAATCGATTGCACAGTACAGGCTAACGTCCTTATCGATTGCACCCAGGATACGCTCGAGCGCAAGCGCACAGGCCAGACTATCGCCATCAGGGTTTTCCGGCTGCACCACAACAATGCGCTGCGCGGCGCTTACTAACGGTTTTATCTGGTCAAACATATGCCTTCATTGTACACGGCCTAGTCGCTGAGTTGCTTGCGACCCTGAAGGGCGTGGATCAAGGTCACCTGATCGGCGTACTCAAGATCTACACCGGCAGGAATACCACGAGCCAAGCGGGTGATGCGCAGTGGCAGACCAGCTTCGGCGACCGCACGCTGGATGTATAGTGCCGTCGACTCGCCTTCGACGCTGGCATTCGTCGCAAGGATGACTTCTTGAACGGCGTCCCGTCGGAGCCGGTCGAGTAACTCGGGTATATGGAGTTGTTCGGGCCCAAAACCATCAATCGGGCTGATGACACCGCCGAGGACGTGGTAGGTGCCCTTGTACTGGCCGGTTTTTTCCAGCGCAATGATATCAAGTGGCTCCTCGACCACCGCGACCATTTGCTTATCGCGTTCCGGCCCATCGTAGAGCGATGATACCTTTTGGTCACGGTCGATCAATGCAAACGTTACCGGGCACAGCCCGACGCCATCATGAAGCCCGGCGAGTGTACCGGCTAATCGTTCGGCAACGTGCCGATCGCGTCGGAACAGACTGTAGGCGTATCGCTCTGCAGTTCGTGGCCCCACACCAGGCAAATCACCGAGGGCGGCAATCAGCAAATCAAAAGCTTTTGGTAGCACAATCCAGGCTGGTAACGACTAAAGGCCGAGGTTACCTAGGTTTCCCATCAGTGGTTTCATCTTTTCGGCAGCCAGCTCTTGGGCTTTGGTCATTGCATCGCGGATCGCGACCTCAACCCAACGCTCGAGTTCTTCGATGTCGTCGAGATCGACCATCTCAGGGTCAATGGTTACTTTTTTGAGTTTCAGCTCACCGCTTACCTGGACAATCACAGCACCGTCACCGGCAGTCACCTCAACCAGTTCGTTCTGTAGTTCTTTCTGGGCCTTCTTCAGCTTCATCACCATCTTGGCTTGGTCGATCATAGTCTCTCCTCGGTTATCAGTCCATATTGTATCATTATTGTCTGGCTACTCTGGTGCGTACACTCGCAGTAAAACACTGTTGTTCCTGAAATACGACGTGACGATGCGTGATGGCGTTTTACCCTCGATACTACCCGCACGGGCAAGGACAACATTGGTTGCCCCATCTTGAATCTCTCCAGGGCCAGCGACGGTTACCTGTGGATGTTTTTGCCGTAGTATCTCGTAAAAGGCTTTTTGGTCATTAGGAACGATCAATCGTGTCGGGGTAACAGGTTGTATCGAACGGTTTACGGCCGTCAGTTCTGGGTGGTACGAAGCGGTCGTATCAGTGTAAAGATAGCCGTAAAAATAGCGTGTTGATGATATTGCAAGCATTCCAATAGTAATCAGGCCAAGTGGTAGTAAGGCAATAATACGGGCGTACGGGTTATGCGGAAACAGCCGGTACCATTCGTGCAAAAACGTGTCGAGACCGATCGCCAGTAAAATCAGTAGTGGTACAAACAGTAAGGCGTATTGATTGGGATGCAGTGACAACAACAACAGCGCCGCCGCCAGCCAGATGATAAGTAAATACGAGCGCGCCGAATGGCGATCTTGCAAGACTTTGACGAAACCGAAAATGCTAAACAGCGCAAATGGCAGCGTCACGAACGGGGTTATGATCTCGCCAACATGCGGCCGATGGAACAAGAAGAACGTTTTTGCGAGCGACGCTGCGGCGGCAAGCATGCTAGAGAGTGTCAAACGATTCGACAAATTATCAATGCCCAGTAACGTTTCGATGATTTCAGGTTCTCGTATGCCGGTCAGGATCAGCGGTACCGCCAGCCCACCACCGAGTAGCAGCAGGACGAGAAACTGCCACCACTGGGTTCGTTTGATCTGATACCTAACATGCGGGTGCAACATACCAGCAATCAAAAGCGCCAGAATCGCATAGATGCCGAGTGGCATGTAACACAGCAATAAGCCACACACCAGGACAACAAGTTTGCAAAAAAACGTCCCCCGTCCGCGTGACGTCAGCCAGGCAGCTGATAGCAGGATCAACAGCAACAGCAGCATATATAACATCGTACTCGTCCCGGTTCGCGCCATGCTGATAAATGGTACTGACGTCGCACCAATTAACAGCGCCAGCAGCGCAATACCAGGCCTGAACCATTTGTTGAGCGTCGCCGCTAAGGCCAGCGCGGCGAGAAACCCAAGAATGAGTGATGGCAATCGAATGCCGAGTGGTGAGAGACCGAGCACTGAGACAGATACTTTTTGTAAGGCGTGGTACGGAAGATTAATAATATCCGCGGATGTGATCGCTTGCAAATTAAGCGCGTTGCTGGCAACGACCGATTTCATTTCTGCCTGGCTAATACCGTACGGGACACGTGTGACGTCAGTACCAAGCAGCGCTAGCAGCATAATGGCAAACAAACCGTAGCCGATGACGTAACGGTAACGATAGAGCAGCAGTTCTTTGAGGAGCGACGGCTTCATGGGTTAGCTCTAGTATAGTCTAGGTTCGCTGTTTTTCGAGCGACATGAAACGGAGGCGTTCTGGGTGGAAGTACAGTTCGACCGTATCGGTTGGGCCGTTACGGTGTTTCGCGATGATCAGGTCAGTCACATTCTGTCGTTCGGTCTCAGGATTGTAGTAGGCTTCGCGGTAAATAAAGGCAACGATATCGGCGTCCTGCTCGATTGAACCTGATTCACGCAAATCGCTCAGCATCGGAATTTGCGGGCTGCGTTGTTCGACACTACGGCTTAACTGGCTGAGTGCAATGACTGGAACATTCAGCTCACGCGCAATCAATTTCAGGCCTCGGCTGATCTCACTCACCTCTTGCACTCGGTTGCCGTCACTACGCCCGCTTCCCTGCATCAGCTGCAAGTAGTCGACAATGATCAGTCCGAGCGGGTGGTTATGGGCTTCACGACGGGCTTTCGTGCGCATCTCAAGTACCGTGACACCCGGTGTGTCATCAATGTAAATCGGTGCTTCGGCCATTTCCCCCATAGCGTGGGATAACTTTTCGAAATCGTCGTTACTCAAATTACCGGTTCGGATATTCCACGCGTTTACGCCACTGGCATCAGCCAGCATACGGTCGACTAATTGTTCTTTGCTCATCTCAAGGCTAAAGAACAAGACCGATTGGCGCTCTTTGCTGGCGAC
>DASVSL010000061.1:0-4808 GCA_036388095.1 Saccharimonadales bacterium (SeqCode)
GATGCCGGTGACTTTGAGGCCGTGGATCAGCTGACCGTAGGTCATACCTTGTTCGCGGGCCGCGGCGTTGATGCGGGTGATCCACAGGGCACGCAGGTCGCGTTTCTTGTTGCGACGGTCGCGGTAGGCGTACTGCAGCGCCTTGATGACCGCTTGCTTCGCCATGCGGAAGCTGCGGGTCCGGTTGTGCTGCATGCCTTTGGCTTGCTTGAGGATCTTCTTGTGTTTGGCGCGTGCGGTGACGCCTCGTTTAACTCGCATGACTAAGCTCCTATGGCTCGTTTAATATTACGGGCAAGTTTGCCGGTAACGATAGCACCGCTACCGATGGTTCGCTTGCGACTGGCGCTCTTCTTGCTCAGAAGGTGGTTACCGAAGGCACGACGACGCATGACCTTACCGGTGCTCGTCAGCTTGATGCGCTTGGCAGTGCCTTTGTGGGTTTTCATCTTCGGCATACTATTTACTCCTTACTGTCACACTCAGATTTCGACCGGCCATTTGAGGGCGGTTTTCAACGATCGCTTCCTCGCTCAATTTTTCAGTGATGCGTTCCATCATCTGGAAGCCGAGTTCTTGGTGGGCCATCTCGCGGCCGCGGAAGACGATACTGATGCGTACCTTGTCGCCCTCGGCGAGAAACTCGCGGATCTTACGCAGTTTGATGTCCAGGTCGTTTTGGCCGATTTTCAGGCCGAGACGCATTTGCTTGAGCTCGCTTTGACGGCTTTTCTGCCGGCTTTTTTGGAGCTCTTTCATCTTCTGGTACTGGTATTTGCCCCAGTCGACAATTTTGGCGACCGGCGGGGACGCGGCAGGTGAGATTTCGACGAGATCGAGACCGGCTTCTTCGGCCGCCTTGATCGCGTCGCCCCGTGTCATCACACCGAGCTGTTCGCCACTCTCACCGATGACACGTAGTTCATTGGCACGGATAGCGTCGTTGATTCGAACCGATTTAGTACTGACAGTGGCTCCAGTCATTAATTAATGTTGTATCAACGAAATATGATAGCAGATAACAGGGGCGGATGCAAACAAAAGTAAAAGCCCGCTCCCGAAGGAGCTAAGGCTTCTACTTCAGGGGCGGGTGGGGTGACTCAGGCGGTTCGCCGACGGGGGTGGATGACGTCGCTGGGTTCACAGACTTGGATTCCTTTGACTCGATCAATCCGAAATGACATTTTCGGGTCATCCAGCCGTTTGCAACTCTCACCATGAGTGGCTGACCAGGCACTGCCGTGGTCACGAACGCAAAGCTGCCCCGTGGCGACCGCAGTAGCTGTGCCTCGATATCGGCCGACAAGACACGGGGGTCGAGTCTCCAGCCAGCAGGCCGACTCCCGGTCGACAAGGTGCGGGGTGGCAGCAGGTAAAGTGCTGGCGTTCGACCCTCGAGCCTGATCTCGATCAGCTGATCGGCTTTGAGATCGACACCAACAATAATCTGGCTGAGACTTTGGGCGATAAAGGTGCGTACCATCTGGAGCTCCTTACGGACGGAGTGGGTTCAGGGTGAGGTCGGTGTGATGAGCGACGCGACGCGACGCGATCTTGAACGACACGACCGTTTCGCGCGTCGCGACGACTGATGTGCGGTCGGCCGCTCGTCGCTCCATGAAGAGTTGCAGCGGCTTGTTTCGCTCGGCGTCTTGCAAGAATGCAATAGTGCGAGGGCCAGTAGCTCGGTAACGGCGCACGTAATCACGCACCGACCACGGCAGAAAATCCGGGTGGAGTCGCCAAACGGTGGCCGTCCCATCGTCGTATAAGTAGACGAAAACCGTTTCTTTATTGGTCAGGCTGATCTGGACGAGGTCGTCGGGGGTGGTTCCACCACGGCCGGGCGTGATCTGGCTTAACGTCCTAGGGGAGCGTTTGCTAGTAAGGGACATCGGATGCTCTTTTCGGTAGAGTCAAGACGAACAGACATATTTTGCGACAAAATGGGAGCCTATGCAAGCACAACCCTTTACATGCGAAACGCCCACCCTTGCCAGGAGCGGGCGCTCGACTGGGCCGGATAGGCGAAGGTATTGCACTAGCGAGTTGCTGTGATGTGGCACTTCCGAAGAGGGAGCCGAGTGGGTGTCCTAGTCAGTTGCGGTTGACCGTCTACGACTTTGTGGATGCGAATCCAAAGCGCAAACTCGCCGGGCTGCAGATCTTCGATGTATACCGCACATCCCTTGTCGGGTTGTAGGGATGAATTGTTTGATTCGATGACTCGGTAACCAGTGCCACGAGTATGTCTGGATTCGACGACCGCATACCGATTGTCCGATAAAAGGAGTGTGATCGTTTCCATAGCTCACCAGCTCTCTGAAGAGGTTAAAGTACAACAATATATTATAATATTATTTTTTGTATTATACAAGTGTTACTATTTGCTATCTGTGCGGTCGCGATACTGCAGGGCTTCGGCCATGTGTGTGGTAGTTATGTCATCGTTCGTCTCTAGGTCGGCGATGGTACGGGCGACTTTGATGAGCTTGAAATAGCTGCGGGCCGATAGCTTCAGGCGGTCGGTCGCTTGGTTGAGCAGGTCGGTGGCCGCGCCGGACAGCCGGGTTGTCTCGGCGATATTCTTGCTTGGCAACTGCGCATTGCTGATTTCTGCCCCGTAGCGAGCGACTTGGCGCTGTCGGGCGCTTTCTACTTGATCGCGCAGTGCTGGGCTCTGCCGCGGGCCATTATGAGCCGCCAATAAATCACGTTCGGGCACTCGACCGACACTCAGCACCATGTCGATGCGATCGAGCAGTGGCCCCGAAACACGTTTCTGATAGTTCAGGATCTGCGCCGTCGCACAGCTGCACTCGTGGTCGGGATCACCGTAATAGCCGCACGGACACGGGTTCTTGGTGGCAATAAGCATGAAGTTAGCCGGGTAGGTGATACGGGCGCTCGCCCGCGAAACATGCACCCGGCGATCTTCGAGCGGCTGGCGCAAAGCTTCAAGGGTGGCGCGCGGGTATTCGGGTAGCTCATCAAGAAACAGCACGCCGTGGTGGGCCAGGCTGACTTCGCCGGGCAGCGGCCGCGTTCCGCCACCGATCAAGCTGACCGTACTACTGGTATGGTGCGGGCTGCGAAATGGTCGTTCGGCTAAAATGCCGCCGTCATCTTCGCCGACCAGACTGTGCAGCTTGGTAATGGCGATCTGTTCGCTGTAACTCGGGCGGGGCAAAAGTGTCAGCAGGGTTCGTGCCAGCATCGTTTTGCCAGCTCCGGGCGGGCCGTCGAGCAGTAGGTTATGCCCACCGGCCGCGGCGATCAGCAGAGCACGTTTGGCAGCGTCTTGGCCTTTGATATCACTGATATCAATCCCGTGGTCTCTGTTGGCTGTAGTAGTTTCAGCAGCATTCGGTAGTAACTTCTTCTCGCCGATCAGGTGTAAATAGACATCGCTCAGGCGCGCGGCCCCGATGACGTCGATGTCATTGACCAGTTGCGCCTGCCGGGCATTGGCCTGCGGCACGATGACAGTGGCAAAGCCATGCTCGCGGGCAGTCTCGACGATATTGATAATGCCCCGAACGGGGCGTAAATCGCCGTTCAGGCCGAGCTCACCCGCACAGAGCACGCCTTTCAAACTATCTGGCCGTAGCTGACCGCCGACGACCAAGATAGCCAGGGCAATAGGTAGATCGAAATGCGAGCCGTCCTTCGGCAGGTCAGCTGGAGCCAGGTTGATGGTCACGCGTTGGTTGGGAAAGTCGAGGTGAGAGTTCTTGACGGCGCTACGAACGCGTTCTTTGGCTTCGTCAATCGCTTTGTTGCCCAGGCCGACGATGGAAAGGGTGGGTAGGCCTTTGCTGGTATCGCACTCGATGTCGATTAACCGGCCTTCGAAGCCGTATGCGGTGGCAGAGATGACTCGTGCAGTCGCCATGGTGGAGTAATTGTTACATTCACGAATCGCTTATGCAAGGCGAATCAAAATCTATCAACTGAATCTGCAAAGACTGTGTCACATTATTTTTAAGCTTAAATAAGTGCGATTTTTATCAAACTATTGTTTCTTTTCCTGTATATTTATGGCTAGTGAACGTGGAAACATTGTGTAAGGGAAGTGAAAAGTATCAACCTGAATATACAAAAAAATTAAAAAGGTGTTATAATAAGCTTATGAATAATACAGTAGATACACTGACTCCTGAGCAAAGAGCTGAAGTCGAGAGGGCTGTTAAGTTGACTGTAAAAAAATATCGTAAGACGTTGATTAAACTCGCCTCAACGTGAAGTCAGTCAGCTTGGCGGAGGCAGTTGCAGCTATTCGGCTTTTACCGCAGATCCTACCTACAGAAGAACCAATCGGGCCTCTTACCCAAGAAGCAATGATGAAACTTGAGGCTGCGATTTCGCAGCCTTTTGTTTCATTTGCAGGTATTTACCCCTATAGATTTCTCTATCATAAAGCAGCTATGCTTTTTTATTTTGTGATAAAAGATCACTCCATGGAGAATGGTAATAAACGCAGCGCAGTTATTATTACCATGTATTTTTTATATAAAAACGGAAAAACGTTTAGTTTTTCTCAGGAATCACTTTATGAAGTGGCGTGTTTAGTCGCCGAGAGTTCACGGGATGAAATGGATGCAATAATTTTTGCCTTGAAGAAAACGTTCAAGCAATACATTGTAGATAAACCAATTTCTTCTTGAGCCGTCGAATAAACGTGGCTCTACTCATAGCTGTATCGCTGTCGACAATTCTTGCCTCTCGGGCAGCACACTGCCAAACACATGCCAAACGACAAAACCCACCGGATAGGTGGGTTCTCTCGTTTGGTGGAGCTGGCGAGG
>DASVSL010000062.1:0-8155 GCA_036388095.1 Saccharimonadales bacterium (SeqCode)
GTACCGTTCATCGGTGCCAGTGGCCGGTTCTTAAATACGATGCTCGAAGCCGCCGGTATGGTGCGCGACGACGTCTACATCACCAATATCGTTAAATACCGTCCGCCAGATAACCGCGACCCGACCAAAGATGAAAAGGCAGCGTTTTGGCCGTATTTACTCCGCCAATTGAAAATCATCGATCCGCGTGTTGTTATTACACTCGGTCGTCACAGTGGGGCAGCCTTCATCCCAGACCTCGTTATTTCGACCGATCATGGCCATGCCCGAAAAGTGCTATTCGATGAGCACGAGTTCATCGCCATTCCGCTCTACCACCCTGCGGCCGCGCTCTATAACGGCGGCATGCGCCAAACGTTGATCGATGATTTTTTGACGGCTGCAACCCTCGCTCAGCAAACCTGACTATTGACAAAACAAAAACAATTTGCTATTATATAGATAGTAACCAAGCAAAAACAAAAAATATGTCAGCACAAGAACGATTCCACCTTACTTCACAAGAAGCCGAACAGCCGGTAGTTACTATGGATCTAAAGGCTGGTGAGTCGCTGCACCGCGGCGAGTATATCGACGTCAGTACCGAAAATCTGAACGACATCTATGATCTTTTTCCAGAAATTGACCGTGCCAAAGTGCGTGTGCAAATCGGTGGGTCAGAGACTGAAGGCTACGAACTGTCCGAACCAGACGAGCAGGGGATTGTCACGCTGCATATTGGCCTCGATGACGCCTCCGAAACGCTCCCGTATGCGCTGAGTAAGCATGCTGATGTCGCCGCCGATCGTCCGCATCACAGTTCTACCACGGCTGCACTAGCCGAGAGTGGCACGCAGGTTGAAGATCTGACCGGCAGTCACGGGCCCAATGTTAAAGCTGCCATGCACGGTGGGGTGCCGGCATTCCAGTTCATGGAAGCAGTCGGGCAGATGGCTGAACACTACGCACCTGGTGAGCGCCGCGCTCGCAAGGCCGTCCGAGCCGCCAAGCCACACCCTGTCGTATCTGTCGAACGCGACCCGAACGTCAGTCGCTACTAGACAACGATAGATTTGATACATTTATACAATAATATTGCTATAAACTGATAATTATTATATTATAATAAAGTCCGAGTTCTTTGACATGACGAGAGAGGTGCTTTTGATGCACGTTCTGCTGCGATCCGACCCATCGAGCTTCACCCAACCTTTGGATAGCATACTCGACAGTTTCAGTACACAGATGGATACTTTGGTGGTTTCCGCGATGTGCATATTGCTTTTAGTGGCTACTACCTACAGCATCACGCGTACCTTCAAAATGGATGAGGTAACTCCGATCTTCAAGATAGCCGTGGTCATTCCTCTGGTTCCTGTCGCGATGATGCTCTTCTACGTAGTTGCGGCGCTTCTCTACAGGGAGCTGGGTGGTGAAGCTAGGTCCGAATCTGAGCCGTCGCCTCACTGGACAGTCAACTGGTCGGTGGTGGGGGAAGTCGGTAGATGGATCTTAGGACTCGTCGTCTGCCTCGCCATCGCCTGGTACGTCTGGCGACGCATCGTTCGGCGCAAGCAAGTACTTCGTGCCGTCATCGAAGCTGAACAAGTTCGCCGCCAGCAACTGGCTGCACGTAATCACCGGGATGTCCGGGGCCTCGACTACGCCAAGTCACACGGTCTTGTCACCGATGATGAGATCCAGACATTGGACGCGAACGTCCTGCAAGACATGATCGACGCCGCTAACCCGATGGCCGATCTGCTGATATCAAGCCTCGACCTGCTTGTCGAATACGAGCGGGACAAGCTTGTCCTCGGCAGGCGAGAGCGTAAGCGTCGCGACGAACTGAAGGCGTTGATCCACGAGCTCAGGACGATTCCTGAAGTCGTACGGCTACGAGCAATCGGCGCCGAGACCGACGAGTTCCTCGTCGACGCCCAGGGGCGGCTCGACCGCGCCAAGCAGCTGCCCGAGGGCTGAGCCTCATCTCGTCATGACTCGGATAGTCCGTCCTACCTGCGCACTGCGCGCAGGTAGGACGGCACCTACTTTTTGCCTGTATACCGCCAGATAGATGTCTGTCGATATACCAGCAAAAGACCATCATGCTATACTGGATGCATCCAGCAGGGAGAGTTGCGGCCACATTACTTGCACCCACCCCTTAAACTGAAACCTCATTTTGATAAACGAAAGGAACTAACAACCTATGGGTCAACAACGACTCAAAGGGCCCGCTAAGGACGACATGTCCAAACGGCCTGCCAACCAACAACGTAAAAAATCTGACAATACTGTCCTGAACAACACCGCCACCCGGCGCGGTGAAGTCTTTCGGGCGCAGCGTCGCACCAGTGAGAACGTCAATGTCCGTGCCAGCCAGCATGTCATCGATGTGCCGGTTAACAAATCACGCTACAACGGCTACGAAGGCCGCCAGTTCAGCCTGGCCGACATGAAACGTCGCCGTCCGACCGCCAACGTCCCAAGCCTCAAGGTCATCCCACTGGGCGGACTCGGTGAAATGGGTATCGGCAAAAACATGATGGCCCTGGAATACGACCAGGACATCATCGTCATCGACATGGGCTTCTTGTTCCCGGGCGGCGACTACCCAGGTATCAACTACATCACGCCTGATATTACCTACCTCGAAGAGAACAAGCACAAGATTCGCGGCCACGTCTTTACGCACGGTCACCTCGACCACATCGGTGCCTTTCGGCACCTGATCCACCGTATTCCGGCACCGGTCTACGGCAGCAAGTTCACCCTCGGCATGATTGAAAAGACGATGGAAGAAGCCACCAGCGGCTACACCCCGGAGTACAACGAACTGAGCCCCGAAGCCCATGAACGCGTTCAGCTAGGCGACAGTTTCAGTATCGAACTCGTCCGGGTCAATCACTCGATTCCTGACGCTACCGCCGTCGTCGTTCGCACGCCGGTTGGTAACCTGGTCGACACCGGTGACTGGCGCTTCGAAGAAAAGCCCGTCGATGGCCGTCCATTCGACCTCGACCGTCTGACCGAAATTGCCACCAAAGAAGGCATTCTGATGCTGATGAACGAAAGCACCAACTGTGAATCCGAAGGCACCCATACCCACGGCGAATTCGATATCCAGCAGAGCTTCGGCGAAATTATGCAGGGCTACCCAAATAGCCGTATCATCCTGAGTACGTTTTCGAGCCAGATTCACCGTATCCAGTTGATCCTCGACGAGGCCAAGCGCAACAACCGCAAGGTCGCCTTTGCTGGCTACAGCATGATCCAAAACGTCGAGCTGGCGCTGCGCACCGGCACGATCAAAGTACCCAAAGACACTGTCGTCAAGATGGACGATCTGGTCAAACTACCTGACGGACAAGTCTTGCTGGTGTGTACCGGTTCACAGGGCGAATTTAACGCCGTCCTCAACCGCATGGCCTCGGGCGCGCACAAGCACATCAAAGTCAAAAGTTCAGATGTCGTCGTCTTTTCATCCAACCCGATTCCGGGTAATGAAAAGTACGTCGTTCGCACTGTCGATGGTCTGATGCGCGAGGGCAGTGGGGTTATTCAGAACGGCAAATCACACCTGACGGGCGTCGGTCCGATCCATATCTCGGGTCACGGCTTCTACGACGACCACATCAAACTGATCACCGCCCTCAACCCGAAATTCTACCTGCCGATCCACGGCGAGTTCCACATGCTCGTCCATAACGCCGAACTCGCCCACAAAGAATGCGCTATTCCGAAAGAAAACATTTTCGTCTGCGACTCGGGTGACGTCATCGAGCTGTATCACGATGGAACTGCCAAAAAGACCGGCCGGGTGCCTGTCGGTGGTGTCATGTACGACGACTCGGGCGCCGAAGTCAGCGAAGTCGTGTTGAAAGACCGCATCCACATGAGTCACGAAGGCATGTTCGTCGTCGTGCTGACCGTGGCGCGTGGCAATGGCCGCTTACTGACCAGTCCGGACATCATCAGCCGCGGGTTCATTTATCTGCGCGATAGCGAAGAGCTTATGAACCTGATTCGTCAGTACCTCAAGCAAAAAGTCGGGCGTCTCAGCATGGGCCGCAAGGACATGGAAAGCTTCAAAAAAGAGCTCAAAGACGAGATTACCCACATTCTGTACGACCAGACTAAACGCACCCCAATCGTCATCCCAGTCATCAACGAGATTGGTGGCGGTGGTGGTGGCCAACAGGGCGGTGCCGGTCGTGGCAACCAAGCCGGACGTCCGCAGAACGCTCAGGGCGGCCGTGGTCCCCAGGCGCAAGGTGCTTCACAAGGTGGTCAGAACGGTCGTCGACCTCAGCAGAACCAACCACAGCCAGGCCAATCAAATCAGTCTCAGCGTAAACCAGCCCCGGTCAGCCGACCACCGCAGCGTGACACGTTCGTCCAGGCCCCAGCCATTCCTGAACTCCGCAATCAGCCCCCGTTCGTCCAGGAACCCGAAAACAAGCACATCCGCGAGATTTAGGCGCTTCGCAACTTGCCGAGACTGCACGGGCTTATCTAGGCTCGGTTCTGCCCGTGTCTGACTTCGGTCGGGCGCGGGTTCTTTTTTTGAAATACGAACACACTAGCTAGGCCACGATTGACCCGCTCTTAAGGGATTCGCTAGCTACCATTCCATATAAATGGTATAGTACGTTTTATTCTGTAAGAATCAGATGTACCTATGCGAGGAGAGTGAGTCATTTGGATATCAGGACAACACGTCTGAACGACAATGTGATCATCGTCGTCGAGGGCCTACGCAGTAGTTCGAAAGCCGTTACCGCCGTCCTCGCCCTGAAGGTCGTGGATCGTTTGGTCCAAGCTCTAAGGCGACAGTTCCCGTTGTATCAGGTCTCGCGTAGTAAGATACACATTCACGACGAATACAGTGTTGTGATGGTTCGACAGCAGCACGCACCCGTGCAGCCCGTGAACCGCGCCAATACCGAAACGAGGCAAATCGATGAATTCGCCCAGGGCAAGCTAGCCGAGATACTGGCAGATGAGCTTCGCCGCATCATACGTCGACAAGTTGAGCGCGGGCGCTCGTGAAGCGGGATAGCACTTCTCTGGCCTACACCAGCCTCTGTGGCGGGGTAGGTCGCTTTTTTATATCTAGGCAAAGCGGATACATTGACACAACACTGTAAGTATGTTAAAATACTAAGTGTTAGGCACTTGGTTGCTTCGTACCCACTATCCCCTCGGAGGGACACCATGTCTCACATCGTTACCGTCACACACACCTTGCTCGACAACCGCTTGACCAACGCACCGACCGTGGAGATTACGATTCTCGGCGCTCGCTATCTCTGGCAGGGGAGCAAGCGTCAGCTGCTGGCCCGGACACTCATCCGCAAGCTTTGCACTGCCGGCCCGTTCCGCGGCGTCGAGTTTGTGGATAATGCGAACGAGACGGAGAACAGCCTGATCTTCAGGCTCATCCTACCGTGCGGCACCAAGCCCCAGCAGGCAGGTCGGGTCTACCACAAGGTCATCGATGCCCTCGACGAATACTGGAACGGCCACCACCGTGACAGCGGCCCGTCCGAGGGATCGGCAATGCGGCGACCCGCCACCCGGCAGGCGTACGACGTCAGACTGACAAGCTTCGCTGAGCTTCGCCAGCTGCAAGACGCCTGACACTGCGGCCCGTTTCCACCCATTAGGGGAGACGCGGGCCGCTCGTCATGTCCAAGCATAAGCCGCTTGCATATTGTAGCGAATTGTGCTACAATAAAATGGTAATGGCTATCGACACATCTATAACAACTAGCTATACTACATAGTTGACATATGGCAAAAAAGAAAAAGAAGACCGCAAAGAAAGTCGCCTCCGGCCCCAAGCACACCTTGCCGGATGGGTTTTGGCCACAAGTCGGGGCGGTTGTCCTGGCCGTGCTGGCAATTTTGCTGATCCTGGGCGCTGCCGGTAGCGGCGGACCGTTTCCGCAGGCGACCTTTGACCTCGGGCTGCGTAGCTTCGGGCTGGCAGTCTACATTTTGCCGGTCCTGCTACTATTTCGTACCGTGCAGATCTTTAAGGCACCGGACAATAAAGTCCCGGGTGTCGTCACGGCCGCGACGATTTTGTTCGCTATCATTAGCGCTGGCTTCGTCCAACTGATGCAAAACGAACCGGCCGCACTGGCCAGCACCCATGACGACGGTGGCATCGCCGGGTGGGTCTGGGGGCAGGGCGCCTTAATGGTGGTCGAACCACGCGTCGGCGCACTTGTCAGTATTATCATCTTGTTTATCCTAAGTCTGTTTGTCCTGAGCGTCAGTCCGCGCACCGTCATCGACTGGGTGGCGAATCTATTTAAGCGCGAAGACAGCCCGCGGGCCCGGGCCAATGCCGCCATTGCCGAGCGCGCCGCCACAGCCCCGGAGCCTCGGATGAGTAAGGCCATCGGTGAGCTTAAGCTGAATCAAGGCGTGCCAACTGTCGACATTGACGCCGCCGAAGAGGCCCGCGCCGAAACCAAAGACAAATCACGCCTCAGCAGTATGCGCAGCAGCATTACCCAGGACAAAGCCGCCGAAGAGCAAGCCGCCCTGACCAGCCACACCGATCCGAACTGGGAAAGCCCGAGCGTCGACCTGTTAGAGAAAAAGCAGAGCCCGGCCGACGCCGGTGACGTCAAGCATAACGCCCAGACCATTAAAGACACGTTGGGCGAATTTGGCATCGACGTCGAAATGGAAGGCGCCAACATCGGCCCGAAAGTGACGCAGTACACCCTGAAACCACCGCAGGGCGTCAAGCTGACGCGCATCACCCAGCTTGAGACCAACATTGCCCTTAACCTGGCCGCCCAGGCGCTGAGGATCGAGGCGCCGATTCCGGGCCAGCGCGCCGTCGGGATCGAGGTGCCAAACCGCAAAGCCGCCGACGTGCGACTGTACGGTATTTTGAGCGCCAAGCAGTGGTCTGCCACCAAAGAGCCGCTGGCCTTTGCGATCGGTAAAGACATCGCCGGTGACGCCACGGTCGGTGAGCTCAACAAGATGCCACACTTGCTGATCGCCGGTCAGACGGGTAGTGGTAAGTCCGTCATGATCAACACGCTGCTGACCAGTCTGCTGTACCGCAATAGTCCGAGTAACATGCGCCTGATCTTGGTCGACCCGAAGCAGGTCGAAATGGCGCCGTACGAAGACATCCCGCACCTACTGACCCCGATCATCACCGAACCGGAAAAGACCATCAGCGCCCTGAAATGGGCTGTCAACGAGATGGAGCGCCGCTACTCGCTGTTGGCCGAGCAGAAATTACGCGACATTAAGACCTTCAACGACAAAAACAAAGGTGAGGCGATGCCGTACATCGTTATCGTGATCGATGAGCTCGCCGACCTGATGATGGTGGCTGCCCGCGACGTCGAAGCCCTGATCGTGCGTCTAGCACAAAAGGCCCGTGCCGTCGGTATCCACCTAGTGCTTGCTACCCAGCGTCCATCAGTCGACGTTATTACTGGTCTGATCAAAGCTAACGTGCCGGCCCGTATCGCCTTTACGGTTGCCAGTGGGGTTGACTCGAAGACCATCCTCGATCAGGTCGGGGCCGAAAAGCTGTTAGGGCAAGGTGACATGTTGCTGCTGACACCGAGCATGAGCAAACCGAAGCGTATCCAGGGCGCGTGGGTAACGGACGACGAAGTCATGAAGATCACCGACCATCTGCGCCTGCAACGACCACCGAGCTACGATGACGAGATCGTCGCCCAACCAGTCCAATTAAACGGCAAGGGCGGGGTGGTCATGGATATGGACGCCGGTAGTGGTGACGATGATATGTATAAAGACGCCGTTAAGGTCGTCGTCGAAGCAGGCAAGGCTAGCACTAGTTTGCTGCAGCGTCGCCTACGTATTGGCTACGGTCGCGCCGCTCGTATCATCGAGGAAATGGAAGAACAGGGTATCGTTGGCAGTGCCAGCGGTAGCAAGCCACGTGACGTGTTACTGACGAGTCTGGACCAACTACCGGGCGCCGCCGACACAACCGACGAGTTCGGAATTCCGCGTTAAACTTGACCTAAAACCATAAGGGGCGTATACCGGTAGGTAAGCGTTACAAGATCACAAAAAAACCAAAGCTATGACTACTCTGACCCACGAAACCATGACCGCTCCGGCTCCTTATGAAGTTGCCGTTCCAGTGCTGCCTGAG
>DASVSL010000063.1:0-5858 GCA_036388095.1 Saccharimonadales bacterium (SeqCode)
ATCAGTCGATTGCGATTCCATTTGGGGACAAAGAGTATTTTATTCAGACATTTCCGGCAGTCAGAAATCACAAGTACCGAATGGAAATACTGAATGTCCCTGATGGTCGATTAACACAGTATAGTGTGCCGTTTGACAGCATTTACTACGAGCGTAACTGCGACATGCAGGCTGGGGTGAATGTTTTATGGGATAAAGGTACGGTCACTGCTGGCGACTCAGCAACCCTGACAGGAACGATTCAAAACTCTGGGGTAGAACCCGCGCGTCTGCAGTGGTACGGCAAACTGTGGTACGACGACGATAACCGTAATGAAAGCAGCGGCGACGGGGTGGGCGAGACGCCGCTGATCGCCCGAGTGCCTGCCACAGGTATGACATCGGTGACGGTGCCCGCTGAACAAACCTCGACTGTTTTGTCCCACACGCAAGCCAACATTAACGGAGCGTATCGCTATATTTGTGGCCGGATGGAGGCTTTCAACCAAGCCGGCGATCCCACTGTTCTCAGTCCGCCGAGTATCACCCGTTGTTTACGGATCGCCAGTTCACCGGATCTACGCGTCGAGGGTGGTGATCTCCGAGCCGGGGGCGCGTATCCGGGTGCAGGACTCGGTTGCACGGCCCCCCTTAGCGTCACAGCGACGATGACCCAATATCGCATCCATGGTCGATTTTACGACGCGGGTGCGACGCGTGGTTCTTACGGTCAGTACGGCGTGCTGAGTCCGGGTATGATCAGCGGCTTCGGCTCGAATAACCGGCCGTACGGAGCCGGGCCGGGTGTTGTTGATCGGATGTTGCTATTTGGCACGCGGACGTCGTCGGATGCGGCCAGTGCAGCCAACTACGGCCGCGACGGTATCTTCCTTGGTGACATGAATAGTCCGACGGCCCAAACGCATTGCTTGCCCGACGCCATGAGCGGCTACGGGCGTATTGCGGCGACGAATACCGTCGCAACTGCGCCACCCGCTAACGACACGCCGACTGGCTCTTATGTCGTCAGTAGCGGCGCAACGGCGAACATATGTAGCGGAGGCTGTGCCGTTCCGGCTGGTCAAAGCCGCGTGATCCATGTCCGAAAGGGGAGCGGCGCGGCTACTGCGGTCGTGCAGATAAACGGCGACATCACCTATTCAGGTACGTACACGGCCACTACTACGCCGTTATTTGTGCTGCTACTCGATGAGGGCGTTGAGCTGCAGGTCGCGGGCGGAGTCAGCGATGTCCGAGGCATCATCGCCAGCCACGAAGCGATTCGTACCTGCGGCGCTCAGGCGACGGCCAATGGCCTGACGAGTACGAGTTGTGCGCCGGTCCTGACGGTTTCGGGCGCGACGATCACCGACGCTGCCTTGCTTCCGTATCGTACCGAGTCGCTTGGCCACGCCGAAATCTTTCGGTTAACACCTGAGACCTTGATCGGTGATTACAATCGCGCGCGTGGCACAAGCGGCGTCGTGACGACAGTCGATCAGCTCGAACTTCCGCCGCGCTTCTAGCCGCCGACCTGCGCAGGTCGCCCGATCTACTCGGCCCACCTTGTTTCTTTTGGTCGGGGTCGTTGCGGTGATGATTTAGCGTTAGAAGTAGTCCGCGGCATCGAACTTCTGCTAAGCTAATGCTTATATGGACAACAAGGCGCCGGAACTAAAGACCCATCAGGGGCGATCATTGCGGCTGATGGTACGGGATGTGTTAGCAAAGGCGCGTGACCCAAAAAATCGTCGTGTCATGATCATCGGCGCGATCATCGTGGCGTGCCTACTTGCGCTCATCGGGTGGCTGCTCTACCGGCAGCTGACGGCACCAACCGTTACAAACCCCATTCTCAGCGGTATACGCAAAGAAGACGAAAACTATGATCGCATGACGCCCGCTCAAGTTGATGCCCAGTTGGAACGACAAATTGGCCACGGCACCACTTACTTGTCGGAGCATGACGTTACTAAAGGTCTGCTTAAGAATCACAAAAATGCCTGGCGTGCAGCCAAAGCCCTCCGTCGCGTCCAGCAATATGATAAATCACTCGATGCGTATAAGGTCGGTGCGCAGCTGGCTGACAAGAAAATCGGTTACGAATTCTTTTATGATTACGGCATGAACGCGGCTGGTAACGAAGACTATTCGCTGGCGTCCGAACAACTCGAAGAGGCCAAGCGGCGCCTGAATGAGTCTGCTAGCAGCAAGCAGTCGAAGCAAGACACCCTCAAAACAATTGATTGGCAGATCGCACTCAACAAAGCACAGGCGGATCAAAACTGATGCAACACATACTACTTGTTAGTCGTCAGCCGTTTTTCGTCATCGTGGCGTTCGGAACATTCCTCGCGATTTTACTATCGGTTTTTACAGTTTCATCACCGGTCGCTGCGCTCGGCTACAATTTTTTTGACGATGAAGGCACGACGAAAGAGGACTGTGATATATGGTATCCAATGACCGCGATGAACGATGCGACTACGGGTGACCAGATGTGTACAGCCGGCCCGCAACAGGATGAACCGCTCTTGCTATGGGCCGGGCAAACAGAGAATGTGACGTTGCCCGAGGATCGGGATGTCCCGGGCCACTCGCTCACATTCGTCAAAGCCCGTGCCTATTTTAGTAATCTCCCCACGAACGCTAACGGGACGGCGAACCCAGCGGCACTGGCGTATGGTGCGAGTGAAGTGCGAGTGCTCGGATCAAACCTGTGCGCCGGTTCGACGCTGACACGCTACGATCGTGCCGATTCTGTAAACAATGGCTACTACGAAACTAACCCGGCCGCGTACGTCGCAGCGGGCGGTACGCCAGTGACTCGTTACCAGGTGGGGAACATGGCCAAATACGGACGCCTTCGCTCGCAGAATGTGTATTGCACCATGCCCGCGAGTCCAAATCGGAACAATGATACCAACGACGTGCTGGTTTTTGATCTCAAGGATTTGCCGTCAAATCAGATCCAAAAAGTCAGAGGCATCGCTGATATGTGGTACGTCGACATCACCGTTCGTCACCGTGATGTGTCACCTCCGGCCGGTACATATGACCTTGGAAGTAATATCGATGGTGTACAAAACACCTTCAAACTAACGCAGAATGGAACGTGTAACTGCCTCAGGGGTGTTTCGACAGCCGGGACGAAAGCCAGACAGGGTGATGTTTTTGATCCGGCAGAGGGCTATGTTGCGTCGGTTGCGAGGGGAACGAATGGCTACTACCCAATTGAGAACACTCAGAGCCAGCTTCCGCAGGACCATGCGACATACGTGACACGCTTTGGTGCTGATTGCGATGTGACCTACGAAGGGGCAATTAATAGCGCGCCGCGTTACCGATTAGTATTTTATGACATCGATTTCTTTGAAAATAACTGGCCATCGATGGCGCGGCTGAGGGTGTTCGATGAGACTGCTAACATGTGGTTATGGCCCGGTGGGGCAAGGAACGCCGCTGGCTATGATTCTAATACGACAATTCAGGGCCAAGCAGCTAACAATGGCGAGTGGCGCACTGGCGCGCCTACCTACGCCCAGTCGATTGCCATTCCGTTCGGCGACCGACAGTATTTCATCCAGACATTTCCAGCGGTCAGAAATCACAAGTACCGAATGGAACTACTTAACGTAGGTGACGGACGTTTGACTCAGTACAGCGTGCCGTTTGACAGCATCTACTATCAGCGTAACTGCGACATGCAGGCTGGGGTTAATTTGACGTGGGATAAAGGGATGGTAACGGCCGGTGATTCGGCCACCGTCACGGGCACCATCCAAAACACCGGCGTTGAGACGGCGCGGCTGCAATGGTCGGGCAAGTTGTGGTACGACGATGATAACCGCAACGAAGACAGCGGCGACGGCGCGGGTGAATCGGCTGTGTTGGTGAGGATTCCGGGTGCAGGCAGAGCCTCGGTTAATGTGCCCGCCGGGCAGACCTCAACCGTGTTGACGCGAACGCAGCCCAACATAAGCGGGGCATATAGGTATATTTGTGGGCGGATCGATGCGGTGAATCAAACCGGCGATCCAACCATCCTGAGTCCCGCCAGCGTGACGCGTTGTATCCGCATTGCCAGTTCGCCGGACCTGAGAGTTGACGGCGGTGATCTCCGAGCTGGGGGCGCGTATCCGGGTGCAGGACTCGGCTGTACGACGCCGCTGACGGTTACGGCGACGATGACCCAATACAGAATCCACGGTCGTTTCTACGACGCTGGTTCAACCAGGGGGTCCTATGGTCAGTATGGTGTGCTGAGCCCCGGTATGATCAGTGGCTTCGGCTCGAATAATCGGCCCTACGGCAGCGGTCCAGGTGTCGTCGACAGAATGCTGCTGTTTGGCACACGAACGTCATCGAATAACGGCAGCGCAACCGATTACGGGCGTGACGGTATCTTCCTTGGCGATGTGAACAGTCCGACGGCCCAAACGCATTGTCTTGCCGATGCACAGGGTGGCTACGGCCGGATCGCGAGTGCCAATACCGTAGCAGGTGCCCCACCCGCTAACAACACACCGACTGGCTCCTATGTCGTGGGTGGCGGCACAACGACAAATATTTGTAGCGGCGGCTGTACCGTTCCCCTTGGGCAGAGCCGGGTGATCCATGTACGAAAGGGCAGCGGCGCGGCGAATGCGGTGGTCCAGCTAAACGGCAATGTGAATTATCAGGCAGGCTATACCGTCGCCAACACGCCGCTGTTTGTCTTATTGCTTGATGACGGGGTGGAGCTACAGGTAGCGGGTGGTGTCAGTAGTGTACGAGGCATCATCGCTGGCCACGAAGTCATTCGTACCTGCGGGGGTCAAGGCACAGCTAACGGCCTGACGAACACCAGCTGTGCACCAGTCTTGACTGTACTGGGGGCGACCGTCACCGATGGTGCCCTCATCCCGTACCGCACTGAGCCACTTGGCCACGCCGACGTCTTTCGGTTGACCCCAGAAACACTCATAGGCGACTACAATCGTGCCCGTTCCGCCAGTGGCGCCATCACGACAGTCGACCAGTTAGAATTACCGCCACGTTTTTAAAACGCCAGCATCGGGTTGGTAATGTCGAAACGCTTATGTATAATGACGGGTAATATGAAGCTATTTCCAGTGGTGGGCGACTACTTCGCGCTAGACATCGGCACGACGGCTGTACGGGCCGTGAAACTTGCCGGCGGCACGGGCGGTTGGTCACTCGAACAATATGGGTACGCACCCATCGACATCAAATTAAGTGGTAGCGATGCTGCTGAAGACCAGCGACGACTCGGCGAAGTCATTACAACCGTCGTCGGCCAAAGTGGTATCCGTAGTCGTAATGTCGTTTTGGGAGTACCGAGCGACAAGATGTTCGCCACTGTTATCGACCTGCCTAATGTCCCGGAATCTGAAATCGAATCAGTCGTCAAATACCAGGCCGAACAATACATCCCGATGAGCCTCGACAAAGCCAAAGTCGACTGGGCCTTACTCGGTAAATCAGTCAATGACCAGACGAAGAACGAAGTGCTGCTGGCGAGTGTCGCCAACACGTTTAGTGAAACCCGTCTTGATCTTATCGAGGGCCTCGGCTTTAACGTCATTGCCATCGAACCTGACTCACTCGCACTAACGCGTTCATTGCTACCAAGCGGCCTACCTGATGCGCGTTTGATCATCGAAGTCGGTGACTTCACGACTGATATCGTCATCGCCTACGCCGACGCACCGCGTCTAATTCGCTCGGTGCCGTCCGGTATGCAGTCGCTCGTCAAAGCAGCCACGCAGAACCTGAACATCGAAGCGGCACAGGCAACACAGTTCATCCTGAAATTTGGTGTTCAGCCGGACAAGCTTGAGGGGCAAGTGCTCCGGGCTGTCTCAACAACTGTCGAG
>DASVSL010000064.1:0-5969 GCA_036388095.1 Saccharimonadales bacterium (SeqCode)
AGAGTGCCGCTAGCGCTTGGCCGAGTTGTCCATTCGCGCCGGTAATAAGTATCTTTTCTTTTGTCATACTGTCGTTACACCTCCATCGGTTCTACGTCTGCCAATGCCGGGTGGCCACGGTCACGATCGGACATAGTTGCTGATTCAAGCAGTATAGGCCACTGCACGTTCAAACTTGGATCCGCAAGGTTAACAAAGCAGTACTTATCATAATTATCAGCACTCCAATGGGCATTCACGCTATAAAGGTAGTACGTATCTGGTTCAAGTGTTTGAAAAGAGTTGGCAACACCTTGCGGAAGAAATAAGGTTGTATTCGCATCTATTTCTGTCGTGACAACCGTCCCAAAAGAATTACCCTTGCGTAGGTCTACATATGCTGCGAAGACTTTTCCTGTAACGACCGATATGTACTTGTCCCATGGCTCCGCGTGAAAGCCACGTGTTACCCCCGTCTCTTTGTTGTAGGACAAGCTGTTTTGAACAATATCGAATGATGACGGTAGACCTGCGTCGACAAGCTTTGCTTTTTGAAATTTTTCTTGAAAATACCCGCGATCATCACCAACGTAAGAAACAGTAAAGATAAGCAACCCAGGTATAGCCGTGGGAGTAGTTGTAAACTCGGTCGTCGGAACAGCCACGATTACTGACCTTGCTTTGCGTAGGCTTGCTCGATGTCGGACTTGTCGGCTTGCCACCAGTCACGGTGCTGGTCGTACCAGTCAATCGTCTGCTTCAGTCCGTCACGCATACCGCTCACCTGATCCGTGTACTGAGGCTCCCAGCCAAGTTCACGCTTCAATTTGCTGCTATCCATGGCGTAACGCATGTCGTGACCAGGTCGATCATTGACGTGATCCAGCCAATCTTTAGGCTTACCCATCAACTCTAGAATAATCTCGAACACCTGCTTGTTGTTCACATGATCGTTGTCCGCGCCAACGATATACGTCTCACCAATTTTACCTTTGTCTAAAATAAGGTGAACGGCTGAGTTATGGTCGTCAACATGAATCCAGTCACGGACTTGTTCGCCAGTGCCATAAAGTTTTGGCTTGATGTCGCTGAGGATGTTCGTGATCTGGCGCGGTATCATTTTTTCAATGTGTTGATATGGGCCGTAGTTGTTTGAGCAATTTGAAATAGTCGCCTGAATCCCGAAGCTACGCACCCACGCTCGGACGAGGTGATCCGAACCAGCTTTGGTCGAAGAGTACGGGCTGGACGGATTGTAGGGTGTGGTTTCAGTAAAGCGGTTCGGATCGTCGAGCTCGAGGTCGCCGAACACTTCGTCGGTGCTGATGTGGTGGAGTCGCTTGCCGTGTTTTCGGACGGCTTCAAGGATCGTGTAGGTGCCAATGATGTTGGTGTTCACGAACGGCCATGGGTCGCGCAGGGAATTGTCGTTGTGGCTTTCAGCCGCAAAGTGGACGACAATGTCCGTCTCACCGACCAGACGGTCCATCAGCACTGCATCGCATATATCGCCTTCGACGAACTCAATCTTATCCACCACCTCACTCAGATTGTCCGTGTTACCAGCGTAGGTCAGTTTGTCGATGACAGTAAGACGGTAGTCGGGTTTGTTCTTCAGGGTATAGTGCACGAAGTTCGACCCGATGAACCCCGCTCCTCCCGTGATAAGCAGTTTAGTCATACCTACTAGTGTACTTTATTTTATAGATAGCGCTCGCTGCCTATGGTCCACAGTAGGCTTGTAGCTGAGCGCTAGCGTATACTTATGCTTACGAATAGCTTCGATACTAAGCGGTGCATATTTTATACGAAGTAGTCATGTGTAGAAGTAATTATCAAGCAAGGAGCTTATATGTGTGGGATAGTCGGCTATATTGGGGATAATCATGCACAACCAATCCTATTGGGCGGGTTGCGACGGTTAGAGTACCGCGGCTATGATTCGGCTGGTGTTATCACGGCTGGTGTCAAAGGCGCGACGTTACTCCGCAAAAAAGGCAAGGTCGCTGAGCTTGACGCCGCCGTTGCCAAGAAACCCATGTTCGACACGGTTGGCATCGGCCACACCCGCTGGGCGACCCACGGTGAGCCGAACGAACGTAACGCCCATCCACACAAAGCCGGTGATATTTACCTGGTCCATAACGGCATTATCGAAAACTACATGGATCTGCGGACCGTTCTAAAAAAACGCGGCTATGAATTTATCAGCGACACCGATACTGAAGTCTTGGCCGCCCTGATTGATTCGGTCTATCAGGCTCAGTCAGGTGCGAAGAACCTTCACCGGGCAGTCGATGACGCCCTGAATATGGCTGTCGGAGCCTATGGTATCGCCGTCATGGCGGCCGGTAATCTCGACGAGGTTGTCGTCGCTAAAAAAGGCAGCCCGCTGGTGCTTGGGATCGGGGACGGAGAAGTCTTCATTGCCAGCGACCCTTCGGCACTGGTTGGTCATACGGATCGGGTCGTCTATCTGCGCGACAACGAAGTCGCTACCTGTCGCCGCAGTGGTATCGACATCACAGACGCGACGGCGACACCGATTGACGCCCAGGTCGAGATACTCGAGATGGACATCCAGGCGATTCAGAAAAAAGGCTACGACCACTTTTTGCTCAAGGAAATCTTCGAACAGCCGGATACCTTGCGCGCGACGCTGAGTGGTCGGGTACTGAAAAAAGAGAACGAAGTCCGCCTGGGCGGCATTAACATGACACCGGCGCAGTTAAAACGCATCAAGCACGTATTTATCGTGGCATGTGGAACGGCATCTTACGCCGGTATGCTCGCAAGTTATTACTACGAAACCCTAATGGATGACATTACCGTCGAGGTAGCGATAGCCTCAGAACTGCGTTACCGTTCGTTCAATGTGCCTGATCATTCCGTTGCAGCCTTTGTCAGTCAGTCCGGAGAAACGGCTGACACACTGGCTTGTTTAGAAGAAATGAAGCGACGGGGCGTTCGCTGTATCGGGATTATAAATTCAGTTGGCTCTAGTATTGCCCGCGCTGTTGATGGAGGAGTATATCTGCATGCCGGGGCAGAGATTTCAGTCGCGAGTACGAAAGCTTATACCTCACAGGCAACAGCACTGATTATGTTTGGATTGGTCATCGCCCAGGCGAAAGGCTTAAGCCCACAGGTTCTACGCGACTATGTCCGAGAACTGGACGCACTGCCTGATGAGATTCACGCTACGTTAATCTCGAAGAATGACGAGATCAAAAAACTTGTAAAAAAATACCAACACTATGAACACGCGTTTTACATCGGTCGCGACGTCATGTACCCACTGGCGATGGAAGGCGCCTTAAAGTTAAAAGAGACGAGTTACATCCACGTCGAAGGTCAGGCGGCCGGCGAACTGAAGCATGGCTCAATTGCCCTGGTAGACGATCGCTTTTTCGAAGTTGCTTTCGTTGCCGATAACTGGTTGTACGAGAAGACAATGAGTAACGTTATCGAGATGCGAGCCCGTGGTGGTCACATTATTACGATTACTGACAGTCGAAAAGACATCGAAACCGAAACTGTCGTGAGGGTTCATACGAGCATCAAAGTACTGACTCCACTTGTCTTCAATATTGTGAGCCAGTTATTCGCGTATCATATGGCCGTCGCCCGCGGTAATGATGTCGACCAGCCGCGTAACCTCGCCAAAAGCGTCACCGTCGAATAGACAAATTACTCGTTGCTTTTGCGTGACGTTTTATACCCGTTCGGGTTATTGAGCTGCCAACGCCAACTGTCCGCGCACGCTTGCTCGATACTTTTTTCTGTTTTCCACCCGAGTTCACGCCGTGCTTTATCCGCATTCGCAAAACAGGCGGCGACATCACCTGGTCGTCGCGGGGCGATGCGGTAGGGAATCTTCTTTTTGGACGCAACCTCGAACGCTTCGATAAGCTGGAGAACAGATGTACCTTTTCCAGAACAAAGGTTATATACATGCGTACCAGGCGTTGACGCCTGTAGTGCCGCTAGATGGCCTCGCGCCAGGTCGACGACATGGATATAATCGCGGACGCCCGTTCCGTCTACGGTGTCATAGTCGCCGCCGTATACCTGCACAACGTCCCGTTTACCAATAGCGACTTGCGTCACGTAGGGGAGCAAGTTGTTTGGTACGCCATGAGGATCTTCGCCGATGCGTCCGCTGTGATGAGCGCCGACAGGATTGAAGTACCGGAGCAAGGTCACTTCGAACTGCTTATTGGCAGTGGCGATATCGCGCAAAATTTGCTCGATCATAAATTTTGTCTGTCCGTATGGATTAGTAATGCCAGTACCCGTACGGCTCGCTTCGGTAAGGGGTAACTGTGAGGGCGTACCATAGACTGTCGCAGATGAACTGAATATCAGTTTATTGACGCGGTACTTCTCCATCGCCCGTACCAGCACTAATGTGGAATCGAGATTGGTCTCATAATATTCACGCGGTTTCGAGACTGACTCGGCGACAGACTTAAGACCGGCAAAGTGGATGACCGCGTCAAATTGCGTACTTTCGAAAACGTCAGACAACGACCCGGCGTCACGAAGGTCAGCCTCCACGAAACGAAACGGTTTCCCCGTAATCGACCTGACTCGTTCTAACGATTCAGAATCAGAGTTTTGTAAATTATCAATTACGACGACCGTGTGGCCAGCATTGAGTAGTTCTACGAGTGTATGAGATCCGATGTATCCAGCCCCACCAGTGACGAGAACATTCATGAAACCCCTCCTGTTTTATTACTATCACTGACGATATCTTTAAGCCGCTTTACAAAATGATCGGTTGAGAACCGTTCTGCCGAGGCACGTAGAGCCTCAGGTTCAAACGGTAACGTTGTGAGTTTTTTGATGCTCGCCATCAGCGACTCAGGAGTCTGCTCGTTAAACGTACTACCATTCACACCGTCGGTAATGATGTCACGACTGCCACCGGCTGCGTACGCGACGACTGGTGTACCGGCCGCGAGGGCTTCGACTTGGACGATGCCGAAATCTTCTTCGGCGGCGAAGATGTATGCCTTGACGCTGCCAAAAAGGGTGGCGACCGCTTCGTCACTGAGACCGCTACGAAACTCGATGGTTGGGCCAGCGATTGACTTGAGACGATCGTGGTCAGGACCGCTACCACTGACGATCAGGGGAAGGCCAAGCTGGTTACAGGCTTCAATTGCAAGATCGTAGCGTTTATAAGGTACTTGCCGACCATGGGCGAGGTAGCCTTCGCGCTTGTCAGTGGGTAGGCTAACCGCTTCGAAACGGGCGATATCAACCGGTGGATTCAATACGACCGAATCTTTGTCGTAGTATTTTTTAATTCGTTTGGCGACTTCGCTAGAATTGGCAACGAACAGATCAACCTGTTGCGCTGCCTTGTAATCGGCGCGTTTCAAACTCGGTACTAGGACAGGCATCGTCAGGCGGGCCAGCCAGTTAAGCTTGCCGAGGCCAGGGTTACGACGATACTCGTCGTAATGGCTCCAGTAATACCGGATCGGCGTATGACAGTAGCAGATATGAATTTGCCCGGGGCGAGTTTTTTTGACCTGTTTACTCTCGGCGCTACTGCTGGAAATAATAATGTCGTACTCGCTTAGATCGAGACTGCGAAATGCAAAGACCCGCAGCATCGGGAACAGACGTTGCAAGCGGCGAAGGGGTTTAGGGAGACGTTGCAGCCAGGTCGTCCGAATGTCGAGGCCACGGAAATGCGGCTCGGCCAGCTTGTCTGGTTCATAGACGCTCGTAAAAATCGGAGCATCTGGGAATGCCTGATGAAGTGCCAGATCAACCCGGGCAACACCACCCATGTCAGTGATCCAATCGGTAACGATGGCAACTTTTGGGGTAGACATATTTCAGCGGGCGCCGCGCCGCCACAGCAGGACGCCAATTGTCTTAAAGAGAATTTTCACATCCAGCCAAAACGACCAGTTCTGCGCGTAGTACAACTCTAGTTCGACCCGCTTATCAAACGGCAGATCACTACG
>DASVSL010000065.1:0-3152 GCA_036388095.1 Saccharimonadales bacterium (SeqCode)
GCAACCTGCACATCGGCCACGCCCTTGATAACGCCCTGAAAGACATCATGGTTCGCTACCAGCGCATGTCTGGCCGCGACACCATCTATATCCCTGGCGCCGACCACGCCGGCTTTGAAACCTGGGTCGTCTATGAAAAAGAGCTGCAAAAGCAAGGTCATAGTCGATTTGACTTTTCACGTGAAAAGTTATATAACGATGTCTGGGACTTCGTGGCCGCTCGCCGGGGTGACATGGAATTGCAGATGCGTGCTCTTGGCGCTAGTGCCGACTGGGATAGCCTTGTGTTTACGCTTGACGATAAGGTAATCCGGACCGTCTACGACACCTTCAAGCAGTTGTGGGACGACGGTCTGGTGTACAGGGGAGAGCGCATCGTCAATTACTGCCTGACGCACCAGACGAGCTTTGCCGACATCGAAGTCACCTACCGCGACGAAGACGACAAACTATGGAACATCGCGTATCCATTACTCGACAGGGAAGGGGAGATCGTCGTCGCGACCACCCGGCCCGAGACGCTGCTCGGCGATACTGCCATCGCCGTCCACCCTGATGACGAACGCTACAAAGACTTAATTGGCACGAGTGCGCTGGTACCAATCATCAAACGTGAGATCCCGATCGTCGGCGACGAAGCCGTCGACCCGGCCTTCGGTAGCGGTGCCGTCAAAGTAACGCCAGCCCATGACCCCACCGACTACGACATCGGGCAGCGTCACGACTTGCCGGCCATCAACGTTATCGGTCACGACGGCCTCATGACCGCCCAGGCTGGTCAGTTTTCCGGCCTCACGATCGAGAGCGCCCGCACCCGACTGCTATCGGCCCTGCAATCCGACGAGAGCCTGCGGGGCGAGCAGCCGCTGACACACGCCGTTGGCCACTGTTATAAGTGCGGTAACCGCATTCAGCCGCTCATGAAAGAGCAGTGGTTC
Organism: Saccharimonadales bacterium (SeqCode); assembly: GCA_036388095.1. Classification (GTDB taxonomy): domain Bacteria; phylum Patescibacteriota; class Saccharimonadia; order Saccharimonadales; family Saccharimonadaceae; genus DASVSL01. The sequence goes on from DASVSL010000065.1 coordinate 939, forward strand.
TTGCGGGTTGGGCCCTTAGCCGAAACAGCTATCGCCGCCCTCGAGGCAGGGGAGGTGAGTTTCACGCCGGCCTCACGCCGCGACGTCCTGGTCCGTTATCTGCGTGGACTGCGCGACTGGAACCTGAGCCGGCAGATCCCGTGGGGAATTCCGATTCCAGCGTTTCAAAACGTCGCTGACGAAAGCGACTGGATCTTCGACGCCCGCGTCGAGCAAGCGACCATCGAAATAAATGGCAAAACGTACCGGCGCGAAGAAGATACCTTCGATACCTGGTTTTCGAGCGGGCAGTGGCCCTACATCGTCACCGACGCACTTGAGCAGGGGAGTGAACTAAACCGCTTTTACCCGACCGACCTGATGGAGCATGGCAGCGACATCCTGTATGCCTGGACGAGCCGCATGTTGATGCTTGGGCTGTACCGAACAGGGAAGGCGCCGTTTAAAAACGTCTACCTGCACGGCATGGTCAACGACGAACACAACCAAAAGATGAGTAAGAGCAAAGGCAACGTCATCAATCCCATCGAAATGGTCGACACGTACGGTAGTGACGCCCTGCGTCTCGGCATTATCGCCAATCGCACGGCCGCTCAAAACCAGGCCTTCTCGACCGCTAGCGTCATTGCCGGGCGCAACTTCTGCAACAAACTCTGGAACATGGCGCGCTTCATCGAACCTCACCTTGAAGGTGTAAAAGATACAACATTAAAGCCGACCACGCTGGCCGATCATTGGGTCATCGAACGGCTCGAGACCGCTCGCAAGACGATCGAAACCCATCTGGCCGCTTACCGTTACGCCGAAGCTGGCGAAACCCTCTACCACGCCGTTTGGGGTGACGTTGCCGACTGGTACCTTGAGGCCAGCAAAGAGTCACCCAGCCCAGCTATGCTCGCGTGGGTCCTCGAAACCTGCCTCACCTTGTCGCATCCGTTCGCACCGTTCGTGACCGAAGCCATCTGGACGACACTGGAGCGCCACGAAAGCCCGTTGATCTCGCGGCCATGGCCCAAAAAGACCCCGTATGATGCCATTGCAGCCGGTGAGTTCGAGCGCCTGAAAGCCCTCGTCGTTGAAACCCGCTACGTGACGTCAGAGCTGCCTGGTGGCCGCCAGGTGATGCTCTACGAGCACGACAGCCTAATTGCCGATAACGAGGCCCTTATCGCCCGTCTGGCCGGTCTGAGCGCCGTCACGCACGTCGAGCAACCGAGTGGCCTGCGCCTGGCCGTCCCAAATAGGGAGGCGTGGTTACGGGTCAGCGAAGACGTCCTCTACGAGCACCAGAGCAAGCTCGAAGTCCGCCTGGCGGACGTTCGCGTCCGGATTGATGCCCTCCAAGCCAGACTGGCGAACAAACGCTACGTCGAAGCCGCCCCGAAGAATGTCGTTGCCGACACCCGGCACGAACTGGACGAGCAAACGGAGTTGTTCAAACGCCTCAGCCGCGAACTGCAAGTCCTCGAGTAGTGACTCGATAGTCCGCTCAACTAAAACAACCCACCTTTTGTAGGTGGGTTGTTTTAGTTTTAACGGGGCTTACGCAAGGGTCTGCTGGAACAGCAGCGTCGTGACGACACGGAAGCGAAGAGTGAAGTCGTGGAGACGAGTCGGCAGAGAATCGTCGAGGTCGGCAGGTTCAGGTTGTAGCTGGCGCGTACGGGCGGCGGCAATTTGCGAGGCGTCACCGGTGATATGTTTTAACGCGGCTTTGTCGATGTGGTGGTGCAGGTCACCAAGCGTCTTCGCGGCAAGGTCGGAACCAAGCGATACTTTCATAGACGAACCGGAGAGTGCCGAGACCGCGTCGGTTGCGTGCAGGTGCGATAAGACGACAGTCAGGCACATGACGTGGGCGAAAAGGGTCGTGAAGATGAATTTTGTGGTGTTGGTTTTCATAGTGGCGTAACATAAGCATATTAGCATACATTATGCACTATGTCAATATGCTTATGTTATATGCCTAGTCGTGGTGGTAAGGGTGACCGCTGGAAATCATACGGGCTCGGTAGAGTTGCTCGCTCAGCACCAAACGAACGAGCTGATGCGGCAGCACCAGAGGACTGAGTGACCAGAGGTGGTTAGCCCGGCCGCGTACCAGTTCGTCGACGCCATAGGCACCACCGATGATGAACACGACGCGGCGACCACTACGTAACCATTCGTTATACCGGGCGGCGAAGGTGCGCGAGTCGTCGAGGCGGCCGCGCT
>DASVSL010000066.1:0-6888 GCA_036388095.1 Saccharimonadales bacterium (SeqCode)
AAGCCGGTAAACGGAGCGAAAAATCACTGCGCGAAGCTGAAGAAGCCGCCGAGAAAGCTGCTCGTAAAGACGCTGGTGACACGTCATCACAAGGCGACGAAGAAACAATCAAGAAGGGTCCAGCTCCAAAAACGCGCTCTCGCGTTGAGCGTAAGGGCAAAAACTACCGTGAAGCCAGTGCCAAGGTAGAAAAAGGCAAGCTGTACTCACTCGCCGACGCCCTTACCCTCGCCGCCGACACAAACCCGACGAAATTTGACGCGAGCGTCGAGCTTCACGTTGTTCTTGGCGTTGACCCACGCCAGGCTGATCAGAACGTCCGCAGCATGGTAAGTCTGCCTCACGGTACTGGTAAGACCATCCGTGTCGCCGCCTTTGTTCCAAACGAAGACGCCGAGAGCGCCACGACCGCCGGGGCAGATATCTCAGGCGAAGACGAAGTCGTCAAACTGCTCGAGAAGGGCCAGATGGACTTCGACGTCCTGGTTGCGACACCACAGATGATGCCAAAACTCGGTAAGTTTGCTCGCGTTCTTGGCCCACGCGGGCTGATGCCAAACCCGAAGAGCGGCACGGTTGCAACGAACGTAGCGCAGGCAGTGAAGTCCGCCAAGGGTGGACGGGTTGAATACCGCGTCGACAAACAAGGCATCGTGCACCTCGCAGCTGGCAAAGTCAGCTTCGGTGGCGACAACCTGCTCGAAAACGCCAAAAGCTTCTTCGCGAGTCTTGACTCAGTCAAGCCATCTACCCTCAAGGGCGGTTACATCAAGTCGGTTAGTGTCAGTACGACAATGGGCCCAGGTATTAAAGTCGACCTCGCGACGATCTAGTCGACTTAACGTTTAGCATAAAAGTCACCGTACTTGCGGTGACTTTTTGTTACACTAGCTGGAATGGTGGGTGAGCAGTAGATAAGTTCACTAATGAGCGAAGGGGTAGATATGGGGTATGAAGTCAAAGTATTGGCTGATTCAATTAATATCCAGGGCAACCGTTTAACGACGCTGCAGGAAACGTATCCGCGGCTCGTACACGCCGAACGGATGACGCACCGCATTCATAGTAAAAACTCAGCGAGTACCCGGGCGATTCCGCTTGCAACTCAAATCAGTAACCTGCTCGACAATCCATTCATTCCTGAGAAATTTGGTATTAACCAGCCGGGCATGCAGTCCTTCAAGCACCTCGAGGGCGAGAAACATGATGATGCGGTGCAAGGGTGGCTGACCGGTCGTGACCGTGCTCTCACGACTACGATTGAACTCATTCTTGGACGTGAGATGGCGGCTGATTTGTTTGAATATGATCCACAGCGAGAATTTGTAAGCGGTGATGTTATGCAGGAAAAGTCCGGCGAGCTCAAAGCCTTACTACCAAAAAGTACTGATCAAGTTGATCTTAGCGAAACATCGATGCTCAATGTACATAAGCAATTGGCCGGACGAGGGCTCGAAGCCTACATGTGGCATACAATCGTCGTGACAGGCACTGAATGGGGCAACTACCTTGCCTTGCGTGATCACCCCGAGGCACAGGGCGAAATCGCAACTGTTGCTCGCATGGGACGTGCGGCAATGCTCAGCTCGACGCCCCGTGAATTGCGCTACGGCGAATGGCATTTACCCTACGTTGAACCGGATGAATTCGAGGACGTTGCAGATGCCATTCGTGCGTCAGCGGCTCGAGCAGCCGCAGTGAGCTATAACCGACAAAACACTAAAAATTTCGACAGTGAAGTGACGCGCTACGAAAGCCTGCGCAGTGGCGGACATATGTCGCCACTAGAACATCAGGCGACACCGTTTTCGAATGAAGAATGGCATATCCGTGAGCGTATGGGCGATATCGGGCTTACGGCCGCGCGTCAGGCTGGGTTCAGTGATTCACATCGACTTCAATTGGCTGAAATGACGCGCTTTAACGGCAACTTCAAGGGCTGGACGCAACACCGTAAGCAAATCGAAGGCGAGGATGATTTCTCGAAGTTACGAGCTAACTAGAATGGGTGTCTACAGCAATACCGAAATTTTGGCCGGACTTGAATCGGGCAATATCGTCATCGATCCATTCGAACCCTCGCACGTTAACACAAGCAGCTATGACGTTACATTAGGCCACTATTTTTATCGCTCAGGCGCAGAAGAATCGGACAGGTTATACAACCCATATGATGAAGCCGAGGTCGAACATCACTTTGGTGAAGTGCTTGAAGCAGAGCCGTTATCTGAGCACCGCAGAGTCATCGAAGCACTCGGCATCACTGGTATCAAAGGCATCGCAGCTGACCACCCAGTCTTTGTATTGCGCCCGCATGAGCGGATTCTGGCTCACACACAAGAATTCATAGGTATCCGTCACCAAGGTACAACTAGCATGCAGGCCCGTAGTACGACTGGTCGCAACGGTGTCGTTGTCTGTATGGATGCGGGCTGGGGCGACACCGGCTACGTCGATCGCTGGACTATGGAAATAAAGAATCAGAATGAGCAGTACGTCGTAATACCCGAAGGTGTTCGCATCGCTCAAATCGTGTTTCATCACACCGGCGTTGTTGTTGGCGAATATTCGCAGATGAGCGGGAAATACCAGTCCGGTACTGGTGAAGACTTTGAAGCTGTCAAAGCCAACTGGCGGCCGTTTCGAATGAAACCGCGCGCGTTTAAGGACAATATCGTACCATTGACACCAGTTGATGGCCTTGCGGAAGGATTGAAATAAATGCCTGAGCGCGGCGTTTACTCAGTGCTTGAAGGCAGTGACGGAGTTGGTAAGTCGACTCAGCTGGAGTTATTAAAGCAAAAACTCGACGAGCTGGAGGTCGATGCCGTTTTCACACGGGAGCCAGGTGGCACGGAATTTGGTCATCACGTCCGTAATCTGTTGCTTAACCCGAACATTGAAATACTAAGTGAAAGCACCGAAATCGCTTTGTTTACGGCTGGTCGTATCGAACAGTGGGTGGGTGTCATTGAGCCAGCTCTAAATGAAGATAAATTAGTCGTATCTGATCGCAACTGGTATTCGACGCTCGCCTATCAGGTCGCTAGCAACCCGGAGGTAGAGGCGCGTATCCTTGCGATTACGGAATTGTTATTACCGCCGCGATACGTAGAACCTGACCTTGCCCTCGTGCTTCAGGTCAGCGAGCAGGAGCGGAAACGACGTCGTGACAAACGAGAAGAAGACGCCGGAACGGTCGCCGATAGCTTTGAATCAAGAAACGACGCTTACTTCGAGAAAGTTCAACGGATATACGACGGTATTCCGCGCCGAATGGGTGCAGTTGCTATTAACGCCGATGGTGATGAACGGACGGTCGCCAAAGCAGTCTGGTCTGAGTACCGGCCGTATTTATCGTCGGTTCGATCGAAAAGTACCACGTAGTAATTGGTGACGATTCAAAATTTATGACGCGGGATCTCCTTGGCTAGTAAGCCGTAAGATCCCGCGCCGGTAACGCATCGTACCGGGTTACGGCAGGCGCGTTAGTCGTGGAACTGGGTCGGGAAGGTGTGCCGAGGGGTGTTCGGCGTCGACCGAGGGATGTGGAACGTCCGGCGCATCTCCTCTTCGCTGAACCTCCGGCTGAGAGAGTACGAATCTCCTGGTGGGGTGCGCGGCTCCGTGGAGCGGTCCTGCTGATTCTGTTTGGCTGGGTTTGAGCGCATCGTTGCTCCTGTTTTGAACGTCAGAGAGTGTAGGACTGCATATTCAGCTTTCCCGATAGTTCACGACCTTTCAAGGTACGATCAAACACAAAAGAACCGAGCCTTGTGCTCGGTTTCTGTCTGACGAAATGAAATGAAACCGAGCGTTTACTCGTCGATAATGAGAAGAACCTGTAGGAGGTTCGACTGTACTTCGCGGTTGACGATCTGTTTCATTACTACTTAAGCATAGCGTCTGTCGTACAGGTGTCAACCACTCGTTGTCCGATGGGGTGAAATATGCTATAGTGAGGGTAACGTTACCAGAGACCGTAGCCGTGTTTCGATCGAATCACTTAATCTGCTACCGAGGTACTGCTTATAGCTTACGGCTGGGCATGTACGCCGTCACTTACGTAGCGAGCGTGTTAACAATCCGGGCATACACTATTACTAAATTCGAGGTATTTATATGGCAATTACACGCGACAAGAAAGAAGCGTTGGTCGCCAAGCTGACCGAAGCCCTGCAGGAGAGCAAAGCATTCGCGTTTGCTCACTACCAAGGCCTTAGTGTCGCTGATGTCCAAACGCTGCGGCGTAGCGCCAGTGAAGCCGGTGTGACCATCTTGGTGGTCAAAAACCGACTTGTCCGCGTAGCGATGCAAAACATCGACACGTACAAATCGACTGATACGGCCGCACTGACCGGACAGCTGATCTACGCCTACAGCAACGACGACGAAGTGGCGCCGAGCAAAGTACTCGACACATTCGCAAAAACCCACCCAGCGATGAAACTGGCCGGTGGCTTCAGCGACGAAGGTCTGGCGCAGAGCGCCGCCGACGTTACGGCTCTTGCTGGACTACCGAGCAAACAACAGTTGATCGCCGAAGCCGTCGCTCAACTACTCTCACCGGTCCACGATGTCACCAACGCACTGAGCGGCAACCTACATGCGCTACTTGATGGCGTCAGTGACAAAGCAGCAGCGTAACTAACGCGCACCAAATAACGAACCTAATTAAGACTAGTGTGCTTGAGATGGATGCAATGCGAGGCAAATGCGCGAAGAGCGAATGAGCCGTACATATTGTACGGTGAATGAGCACGAACGCATTTAACGAAGCAGTGCGCCGTCTCAAGTGCACGGTCCCAAGGAGACAACCCTATGGCAGATGTAAAAAAACTGGCCGAAGAGCTGACAAAGCTGACGGTCCTAGAAGTAAACGAACTCAAGAACGTCCTGAAGGACGAATACGGTATCGAACCAGCCGCTGCGGCCGTTGCCGTCGCTGGCCCAGCTGCTAGCGACGCTGGCGCTGACGAAGACGCAAAGACTGAGTTCACCGTTACCCTCAAAGAAGCTGGTGGCCAGAAGGTCGCCGTCATTAAAGCCGTCAAAGAACTGACCGGCCTCGGACTCGGTGAAGCTAAGGCAATGGTTGACGGTGTTCCGTCAGCTGTGAAGGAAAAAGTTGGCAAAGAAGAAGCTGAAGCTGCCAAGAAAGCTCTCGAAGAAGCTGGCGCAACCGTCGAGCTAAGCTAAGCCCCAGCCCGGATACTTACGCGCTAAAATAGTCACCTGCAAATGGTGACTATTTTAGTAAGAAAAATAACAACGAAAGTGCCGTTACATCTGATAGAAATGTGGATAATAAACCCGTTGACATTTGACTTGTCGATTGGTACGCTGAGCGTAATAATAGTACATACAAACAGACGAAGGAATGCGAGCGGATGTCTGAATTACCTGAAAAACAAGTCAAACGACTGAGATCGTTGTTGCAAGAGGCAGAAACCAATCTTGCAGCCGCAAAAGAATTATTGATATCGGTGGTCGGCGATGAAGACCTTCACCCTCACGGTGCACCCGAAGAAGTAGCTGGCAAGGTTATTGAAGGGGTCTTTGATGGCCAAAGCATGATCGGACCTGACGGAAAAACCTACCCAGTTCCAGCAAACTACGCCAGTAAATCAAAGCTCATCGAAGGCGACATCCTGAAACTGACCATCGCTGACGATGGTGGCTTCATCTACAAACAAATCGGCCCTGTTGCCAGGCGACAGATCATCGGCACGCTCGTTCAGCACGACGGCGCCTACTACGTCGAAGCCGCTGGTCGCGAATACCGCGTCCTACTTGCCAGCGTAACGTATTTCAAAGCTCGCATGGGTGACCAAGTTAGCATCGTTGTCCCAGAAGACAATCGTGACGCGACCTGGGCAGCTGTCGAAGCCGCACTCTAGCTCTCACTCTCAGTTGTTGATTAGACCTGCCGCCTATATGGGCGGTGCGTTATACTGGGCTGTAAAGGAGCAGGGTAGTGAGCACAGCGGGCAAAGCGCTATATCGAACGTACCGATCGCGGTCGTTCAACGAAGTCGTCGGTCAGAACCATGTGACCGATCTTCTGCAAAATGCCATTTCCTCGGGTAAGATTGCTCATGCCTACCTGCTCACCGGACCACGCGGTGTCGGCAAAACCAGCGTGGCGCGAATCATCGCACACGCGGTGAACGAACTACCATATTCCGAATCCCCCCACCTCGACATCATCGAAATCGACGCGGCAAGTAATCGCCGTATTGATGATATCCGCGAGCTGCGTGACAAAGTCCACATGGCGCCAGTCAGCGCCAGGTACAAGGTATATATTATCGACGAAGTGCATATGTTAACGAGCGAAAGCTTTAACGCGCTACTCAAAACACTTGAAGAGCCGCCAGCACACGTTATTTTCATTCTAGCAACGACTGAAGTACATAAAGTACCAGCTACCATCGTCAGCCGTACACAACGCTACCATTTTCGACCAGCCAGCGAAACCGATATCGCGGCGCACTTAATCGAGATTGCAAAAAAAGAAAAGATTGACTGTGATGACAATGTATTTGGTTTGATCGCACAATACGCCGGCGGTAGTTTCCGCGATAGTGTCAGTTTGCTTGATCAGCTTTCTGGTCTGCCGGGACGCGTCAGCGCTGAAATGGTCGAAGCGGTCCTTGGGATCGCCAGCCAACAACGAATCCATACGATCGTCGACAAACTGCAGGCCGGAAGTACAAACGAACTAGTGGCTGACCTGGCCGGTTTACGCGACGAGGGCGTTTCGGCGACCATTGCGAGCGACCAGGTAAGCCGCGAGCTGTTGCGTCGGGCACACGACGCGCCACAGCTGTATGCCGTCGTCGATGATTTAACATCGGTAGCGCGAGCCTACGACCCTGAGCTCAA
>DASVSL010000067.1:0-3383 GCA_036388095.1 Saccharimonadales bacterium (SeqCode)
TATAATACAATTTATGCTAAAATGATATTAACTACTTTCGGGTAGCTCGCACCTTATCGGTTCAGTCAGCTTAAACGACGACCTACAGGTGTCTCTCTGTTTCATCCCACCCCCGTATCGAAGGAGCAGAAGATGACCTCAACCATGATCGCTACCGCCACGACACCCGCCGAGCAGACGCTCGACCGCACCGCACGGCAGGCACTCGGTGACCTCGACGCCATCCACTGGTACGACACCGAGACCGACGACTGCTCGCCGCACTTGTTCGGTGTCACGGTGCTTGATGCCGCATGGGCTGCCGTCGATGCGCTGCCGATGCAGGAGCGCTACGACCTCGTCGAGGCTCGTGAGGACAACGTCCACTACGTGCGCATCTGCAACAAGCTTCGCCAGCACGAGCGAGGCTGCGACTACGCTGTCGCCAGCCTCATCCTCGCGATGTACCGCCTGACCGAGGAGCCCGGCTACGACATCAACCCGGTCGTCGACGGCGACTGAACCACCAGCCTGATCCGTCAGGCACCCCCGCCCGCGGGGCCTCTCACTATCGACTGTGAGGAGCCCCCGGGCGGTTCTTCATTTTCGGACAAAGTAAAATAACGTCTGTTTCATCCGCTGGATAGGTAAAGGGCCACGGCTGACTTGCCGTGGCCCGTGTCATGACAGTGGTTTCAGTTCGGCCGAGAACCTTTGTCCGGCTTTCGCTCCTCTCGTTTGCGGGCTGCTGCTTGGTGAGCCTCGCGCTCTGCCTCGCAGTTGTAACAGCGTGAAGACGTGACGTTGATACCGTGCTTACACCTGTGACCGTGGAAAACCACTACGCACCTCCTGATCGGACTGAATGACACGTTAATACTATCATTTTTTTTGGGATTCGCTCGATATCAAGTAAAACACCGGCCTTTCGACCGGTGTTTTACTATGGTGGGCGATATAGGATTCGAACCTATCACCTCCACAACGTCAATGTGGCGCTCTAGCCAAATGAGCTAATCGCCCCTACGAAGAGGGAACTGTATCCGGAAAGTACGTGGCGTATCTAGCTGACATTGAGCTAAGCGCCGACGCGATCTTTTTTTTGCTGAAGGCTCTCCAAATGAGCAAACGGCAATCATATAATTCGCAAAAGGTGCAGGAAGATGATAGCAAAAACAGGGGTTGGGGGCAACTAGGCCTAAAAATAAAGCTGGCCCAGCCACTGCCGTGAAGGTAGTAGCGGGGCCGGGGTGCTAGCGGCGGCTTGAACCGAACAGGACGTCCATCAGGTCAGTGAGACTCTTGTAGTCTGATGCTGAAGCTGGCGGGGTTGGTGCGGGCTCGACAATGCGGCCATCACCAGGCACCATCTGACTGAGGTTGTGGTGACGCACCGAGATGCCCTTGAGGAAGCCGACGAACAGTCTGACTTGCCGTTGGTCTCTGATGACAGCGTAGTAGAAGCCTTGGCTGTTCGCCTTTGTGAGAGTTGGGCGGTCGCTGCTCTCGCTCCGCCTCAGCGCTTTGACGAGGGCTGCACGTGCTGTCTCATGCGGCAAGTCGGTGATCTTGATCCGAATGTAGCGGGTTTCGGGCATGGTCGCTCCTTCTGGTGGGGCGGTGGCTATGAGAAACCAGGATGGAAATGAACATCTAGCATTACTATTATAACAACTAACCACAATAATGCAATACTATTTGCTTTGCTATCCTGGGGACATGGTATTATTTGTATAAGCACTGACGCGGAGTAACCGCCCGCCGAGCTTCGTGAGAGCGGCAGCGTCCAGACGATATTGGACGGCGCAACAGTAAACGCCAAGGTGGAACCTCCGCTTTAGACCTATACAGCGGACCGAGGCACGCCCGAGAGACTACTCTTTCGTCGGCGTGTTTTTTAGTTATAAATAGGTACCACATGAAAAAACTTCCCATTCTGATTTTCACTCTCGTCGTCGGCTGCTTGCTGTCAGTCGTACCGTACCCGGGCGCCCGCGAAGGGGCAGGGTTTCCGGTCTTGACTGGCCAGTATCCAAACAACCGCATCGCCGCACCGACCTACTGCACGCAAGCAGACGTTCCGGACAAGGCTGACGTGCGCGGTCTGCCGTTTGTGACATCAATCACGCGTGACCAATGCTTCGGCAACACGACGCACTACGCGCTGGGTTGGGCGATGAATCTGCTGGTGAGCTGCATCGTCGCCCTAGGAATTAATATGTTGATCAAAAGGAACCGAAGGAGAAACTCATGACCGACGACCAACTTTACGCCATGCGGCACAGCCTGGCGCACATTACGGCGCAAGCGGTGCAACACCTGTGGCCAGACGCCAAGTTCGGTGTTGGCCCAGTCGTCGAGAACGGCTTTTATTACGATATCGACCTCGGAGATACCAAGATTTCTGAGGATGACTTCAAGCGGATTGAAAAAGAGATGCGCGGCATCATCGCCCGAAATCTGCCGTTTGAGCGTAGCGAGAAGTCGATCGACGAAGCGCTAGCGTGGGCGACCGAGGCGAAGCAGCCATATAAGACTGAGCTATTGAACGACCTGAAACGTGCCGGCACGACGATTGCCAAAGATCTCGACGCCGAGACGCTGGGTGTCGAAACGGACGGCGACAGTGCCGTCGAATCGGTCTCGTTTTACAGCGATGGCGATTTTACTGACCTCTGTCGTGGCCCGCACGCCGAGAGCACCGGCAAGGTTGGAGCGTTCAAGCTGATGCGTATCGCCGGGGCCTACTGGCGTGGGAGCGAAAAGAACCCGCAGATGCAGCGGCTGTACGGCGTGGCGTTCGCGACCAAGGACGAGCTTGAGCACTACCTGAAGATGCTCGAAGAGGCCAAGGCGCGCGACCACAAGAAATTAGGCCGTGAACTTGAACTGTTCTTTTTCCATGAAACTTCGCCCGGCAGCGCGTATTGGCTCCCGAACGGGGTCATTATGTATAACGAATTGGTCCGATTTTGGCGCGAGGAACACGCAGTTCGTGGGTACCAAGAAATTGTCTCGCCACTTATCAATAAGAAGCAGCTGTACCAAACATCGGGGCATTACGATCATTACTGGGACGATATGTTTACCATGGAGACGGAAGACGGCGAAGAATATGGGTTGAAGCCGATGAACTGTCCGAATGCGATGGTCGTATTCGGACACAAAGCCCGTTCGTACAAAGAATTGCCACTGCGGCTGAGCGACACCGATGCACTGCATCGCTACGAACTGTCCGGAACCCTAAATGGATTGCTACGAGCGCGCGGTTTTCGACAAGATGACGCCCATATTTTCGTCAGTGAAGACCAAATTGAAGCCGAGTATGAGCGCATTTTAGAGGTGACCGAGCGTTTTTATAGTATCTTCGGGCTTAAATATAGTTTTCGGCTCGGAACTCGACC
>DASVSL010000068.1:0-11290 GCA_036388095.1 Saccharimonadales bacterium (SeqCode)
TCGACCTTGGCGCGGTCGAGCATCAGCTTGGCTTCTCGTGTATACGGCACGTGTCCGGTACGAGCTTGTACAGGCTGGCCAAACAGCTTCTCGACTGAATGACGCACCAAGTCGACGGTCAACCCCGACGAACGGAGCGCATCCACTACCGGATAGGTATCGAGCCCGAACAATCCAAGCAAATAATGCTCGGATCCGATTGCGGGGCTCTGCATCTTCGACGCTTCTCTGTCGGCACCAATCGCGACAATACTTGCTCGGTCGGTAAATCGTTCGAACACCATAGTCCAAACACCTCTTCCTGTATATAAAGGTACGATTCAGTCTATCGTAGCAAGTTTGAGCAGTTTACAAAGCATAAGGTCATACAAATGAAGACGCCCGCTCCTGATGGAGCGGGCTACCTCGTTGACTGACGGCGAACGTCGAAAGGCGTGAGTGCTAGCGAGGTGTGACGAGGGCGATGCTGGTGCCACGGATCGCATTCCGGACGAGACTCTCGGCTGTTTGCCAGCAGAACAGTACGCCAAGTACGTCATCGGCATAGACGAACAGCCGGATATTGTCTTGGGACGCGCTAAGCTCAACGTCGACCATCGGTGTCTTCTGGCGCTTGAGCTCGGAAAGAATGACATTGATGACGCCGTTGTCTACGTTCTGAAACGTGATTTCGCGCTGCCGTACAGCTTTCCTGTCGCGACCAGATCGTTTCGGTGCGCTGAGCTGGAACATCTCTATCTTTTGAACCGCGCTTTGACGTTCACGAGGTGCAACCACGGCTGACTCCTATTCAGTAGATAACGTGGATAAATTATTTTAGCATAAATATATATTCTTGTCTATGTCTTGAAGCGAGTCACTCGTGCGCGGGTAGTTGTTCGAGATAAGCGTCAATAAAACCGTCGAGTTTGCCGTCGAGAACGCCGCTGGCGTCGCGGTCTTCATGCTTGGTGCGGGTATCTTTGACCATGGTGTACGGATGTAAGACGTAGTTGCGGATTTGGTTGCCCCAGCTGGCGGATTCACCAGCCCGTAGGTCGCTGAGGGTTTCGGCGTGTTGGTCCAGTTGCATTTGAGCCAGTTTGCTGCGCAGAATTTTGAGGGCCGTTTCGCGGTTCTGTAGTTGCGAACGTTCGTTCTGAATAGCGACAACGGTACCGGTCGGGATGTGGGTGACGCGGACGGCGCTGTCGGTCGTATTAACCGACTGGCCGCCGTGGCCACCTGCGCGGTAGACATCGATCTTGAGGTCTTTGTCGTTGAGCTGCACTTCATCCGGAGAATCGATGGCGGGCATGACTTCGGCGAGGGCGAAGCTGGTCTGGCGGAGATTATCGCTGTTAAATGGGCTTAGGCGGACTAGGCGGTGGACACCGTGCTCACCTTTTAGTTTGCCGTAGGCGTACGGCCCAGCGACGCTATAAGTGGCACTTTTGATGCCCGCTTCTTCGCCAGTCGAGCGCTCGATAAGCTCAGATTTCATCCCATTTTTTTCGCAGTAGCGTAGGTACATGCGCTCCAACATCTGGGTCCAATCTTGGGCGTCAGTGCCGCCTGCCCCGGCGCTGAGCTTTAGAATTACGGCATGGTCGTCGTACTCGCCCTGAAACAGCAGGTCTTTTTTGAGCGCCTGAAAGGTTGCGTCAAGCTCGGCAACCTGCTGTTCGAGTTCGCGCTGCATCGATTCATCACCCAGACTTAGTAATTCGGCCGCTTCACTGACGTGTGCCGACAACGTCTGCCAGGGTTCGGTCTGGGTACGCAAGCTGGCTGCGGCAATCGTGACGCGTTCGGCCGAGCTCGGGTCGTTCCAAACGTCCGGATCAGCCAGTTTTTGATCGAGCGCTGAAAGATCGGTCGCTTTGCCAGCAATATTCAGCCGCGCCATGGCGGCATCGACGTCGGCTTTGAGGGCGGTCAGTTTGGTTTCGAGCGGCTGCATTACATCGCCTCGACGCACGCGACGAACTGATCGCCTCGGTCACTGTAGCTGCTAAACATATCGAAACTGGCGGCGGCTGGACTGAGAATAACGACGTCATAGGGTTTCGCGAGGCCAGCAGCGAGATCGACGATTTCGGACATGGTGCTTGCTTTGGTCATGATGACGTTTTTGACGTCAGCTTTCATCAGCTGTTTGGCAAGCTTCGGCCCATTACTGCCAATGCATACGATGGCCCGTATCGAAGCGGTTGCAGCAAATTCAGCGACTAGCTCTGTGTAGTCACTACCTTTGTCTTTGCCGCCAAGAATCACTACTTTGGGTTGGTCGAATGAACGAACCGCTGCAATAGCTGAGCCTGGCGTGGTAGCGATACTATCGTCATAAAATCGTACAGCACGTTTTTCGGCGACGAATTTCAGTAGGTGCGGCAGGCCGGTAAAGTCGCCGAGACCCCGGTTAATCACCTCCGAGTCCTGCGTATAGTTAATCGTTGCGCTCAAGGCAGCGCACGTATTCTCAATGTTGTGTTGACCCACCACCTTTAGCGCCGAGACGCTACCTATAGCGGTATCCTTGTGCACGAAGCTGCCGTCTTTGACATACACACCATTATCGTCGGCGATTCCGTACCGGGCGGCGTGACCGGCTTTTGTGACGGTCGCAACCTGGCGAGCGGATTCGTTCGTCGGGTGGTACCAGCAGATGTCATCGGCGGTTTGGTGGCGGCGGATGTTGGCCTTGGCGTCGACATAGTCTTTCATGTTTTTATGGACATCAAGGTGGTCCGGTTCGATCGCAAGCACGACGGCAATGTGCGGCGATTTTTTTAGATCCCACAGCTGAAAACTGCTCAGTTCGTAGACGACCACATCATCTGGTTTGATCTCGGGTAAAACGCTGAGGGCCGGAACGCCGATATTACCGACGAGGTGCACGGTACGACCAGCCGCTCGCAGGACACTGGCGATAAGACTGCACGTCGTCCCCTTGCCTTTGGTACCGGTGACGCCGATGATCTGGGCCGGACATTTCTCAAAAAATTCATTAGTTGCCGACCAAACCGTGCCGTCGGTTTTGATCGACGTCGGTGGCAAGCTCGCGGTGCGCACGACCATATCAAAGCCTTTGAGCTTTTTGAAGGCGCCCTTGCCGACGAATGCTTCGGCACTATAGGGTAGCTCGAACGGACCGATCTCGCGCTCGTCGACGATCGTCACGTCCGCGCCTTTGACGCGCCAATAGTCATAATTGACACGTCCTTCGACACCGAACCCAGCGATCGCAACGCGCATGGCCTTAGGTTACCTCCGGAAATAGTTCGGCTAAGCGGGCGTGTAAACGGTCCATCAGGGCTTTGTCCCCGCTGCCGACACCACCCAGTAGCCAACAGTTGGCGCCGATGAATTCACGGGCGGTTTCGGTAATACGGCGTTTTGTAACGGCGGCGATGGCAGCTGGACGACTGTCGTAATCTTCGATGTGACCGTCGAAGAAATAGCGGTCGGCGTACCAACGATTAATCTGACCGACCGTCTGGGCGCCCATCTGGTGACGGCCGATACCGTATTGTTTGGCGGCGTCGATCTCTTCTTCGGTGATATCACCGTCGAGGACCGAGCGGATCTCGCGGGTAATGTTATCAAACAGCGGCTCGATCGTATCCAGGTTTACCTCGGCGCCGATGTCCCAGCTACTGGCGTATTCGTTGGCGCTGGTTTCGCTAAAAATGCCATAGGCCAGGCCAGCCCGACGGGCAGCCCCAAAAATGCGCGAGTGCATCGTGCCGGTCAGGATGTGATTGACGGCGCTCATGGCATCGAGTTCGGCGTCGCTGAGTCGGCGCGGGACGACCATCGACCAGCCGAACGTAATGTTGCTGGATTCTTTGCGTCGAATCAAAAACGGCTCGGCTCGATGCAGTTCATCGATAGGTACCGCTAACCGTTCGCCGCGCGACAATTCCCAGCTTTCGAGCATCTCGATGATACGTTTTTTGCGACGGTACATCCGGCCGGCGATGATAAAGCGCAAATTTTCGCTGGTGTGCGTGTGCTGGTAGTGCTGCTTGATGTCCTTGAGGGTGACATTGGCGATCGTTTTGATAGCTTCCGGGTACGTCAAGGTTGCTTCACCCAATACCTGCTGCATCTTGGGCCATAGCAGCCGTGGATGCTTGTTAAGATACCCATTGAGCTCGTTACGGACGTTACCCGCTTCGGCTTCAAGCTCTTCTTCGTTAAAATGCGGGCGGGTAATGGCGACTTGCTTGAGCTGCATGATCCGTTCCCATTCAAAATCAGCACAGTCGCTCAAATAGACCATCGAGTGGTCACTGGTGTAGGCATTGTGGTAGGCACCGTTTTTAGAAAATTCAGCTTCGTAGGCTTGGCCGTCGGAAAATTCGGCGTTGGCACCGAAGGCCATGTGCTCCATGATGTGCGCGGCCTGTTCTTTGTCGCTGGATTGGACGAAGCGGTTACCAGCCCGGAAATGAAACTGAAAGCTCATAACGGTCGCGCCAGGGATATCAATCAGCAGTCCGCGGGCACCGTTTTTAAGGGTGACTTCGTGAATTGTATGTTTCATGGGTTAATGACGCTTACGGGCCGCGCGGGCGGTTTTGCGTTTCTTCTTGGCAGCGTCACGCTTTTTTGCCACGCCAGTCGGCGTTTTTTTGAGTTTGAATTCGTCGTCGCCATGCACCGATGGTAAACCGGCTTCATTGACGCCGCGCTCGACTGAGCTACGGGCGGCGTTTGTCAACTCGCTATCGTAGCGGTTATCAGTCACCTGCGCCGGGCTGACTTCGTGCTTATGAACATGAAAGACCGCCCGCAGTACTTCGTCGCGCAGGGTTGCCTGCAGACTTTCGAACAACTTTTGTGATTCGGCGCGGTATTCGACAAGCGGGTCACGCTGACCAACCGAACGCCAGTGGATACCTTCGCGTAGGTGCTGCATGTTCTCGAGGTGCTGCATCCAGAGTAGGTCCAGGACCTGCAGGTAGATTTCGCGCTCGACGCCGCGCATGAGATCTAGCGTCATCTCTTTTTCTTTGGTGCTGTAGAGCTTGTCGGCAGCCTTTTTTGCCATTTCAAGCCGTGGCTTGTCTTTCTTTTCGCTGGCGATGGCAGCGATCGTTTTGCTGTCGAGTGGAATAACAGCTTCGAATTCAGTTTGGAACTTCTTGTTGGCACGGGCTGGCGTCGAGGTCAACTCGCGTAACTTGGCGTCCAGCAGGCGCTGGATTTCCGGCTTGATGTCTTCACCCAGCAAAATCTGACGGCGAATCTTGTAGACAACACGGCGGTGACGGTTGATGACGTTGTCGTATTGGACGACGTTCTTACGGGTGTCATAGTTGTAACCCTCGACACGCTTCTGGGCACTTTCGAGCGTCTTGCTGACGGCTTTGTTCTCGATCGGCATGTCGTCTTCGACCCCAAGTCGGTCCATCAGTGAAGCGATACGGTCGCCCTGGAAAATGCGCATCAGATCGTCTTCGGTCGACACGTAGAACTGCGTCATGCCGGGGTCACCCTGACGACCACCTCGACCACGTAGCTGGTTGTCGATACGGCGGGCTTCGTGACGCTCCGAACCAAGCACGACTAACCCACCAAGCTCACGGACGCCCTCACCCAGCACAATGTCCGTACCACGGCCGGCGATGTTGGTGGCAAGCGTGACGGCGCCTTTTTCACCGGCACCACTGACGATGGCGGCTTCGCGTTCGTTGTTCTTGGCGTTGAGTAGTTCGTGCGGGATGTTGGCTTTTTTCAGACCTTTACTAATCAGCTCGTTCTTGGCGATTGACGCGCTTCCGATCAAAACCGGGCGTCCCTCTTCGTTGAAGGCTTTGACATCGGCCACGAGCGCACTGATTTTGCCGGCTTCGGTCTTGAAAATCTTGTCCGTCTTATCGATACGAGCGATTGGACGGTTAGCTGGCACCTGAATGACATCCAGGCCATAGATCTGCTGGAATTCCTCGGCTTCCGTGAAGGCCGTGCCGGTCATGCCCGAGAGCTTGTCGTAAAGACGGAAATAGTTCTGGAAACTGATGGTGGCAAGCGTGCGGCTTTCTTGTTGCACAGCGACGTTTTCTTTGGCTTCGATTGCCTGGTGCAGTCCTTCGTTATACCGGCGGCCATGCATCAGGCGACCGGTAAACTCATCAACGATGATGACTTCGCCGTCTTGGGCGACAACGTAGTCTTTGTCTTTTCGGTACAGCGTCTGGGCCTTGAGGGCTTGGTCCATGTGATAGACCGAGCGAATGTGGTCAGGACTGTAGAGGTTTTTGACGCCGAGCATCTTTTCGACGCTGTCGACGCCTTCGTCGGTCAAACTGACAGCTTTTCGTTTCTCATCCATGATGTAGTGTGACGGCTTCAGATTGGAGGCGATTTTGGCAAACATAATGTAGTTGTCGGGGTTGTCCATGGCGGGCGCACTGATAATCAGCGGTGTGCGGGCTTCGTCAATCAGAATCGAGTCAACCTCGTCGACGATCGCGAAGTTGAGGTCGCGTTGACGCAGCAAGTCAGCCTCGTTGACCATGTTGTCACGCAGGTAATCGAATCCAAACTCGTTATTGGTACCGTAGGTAATGTCGGCCGCATAGGCTTCTTTGCGACTGACGGGGCGAAGTTTGCGCATCCGCGGGTCACTGTGCTGATCGTTGTCGTACGTCGCATCGTACATAAAGCTGGCGTCGTTGATAATCACGCCTGTGCTCATGCCAAGGTAGGCGTACAGTTCGCCCATCCAGCCAGCGTCACGCTGCGCCAGGTAGTCGTTGACGGTCACGACGTGGACACCGCGCTCGCTCAGGGCGTTCAGATAGACTGGCAGTGTCGCCATGAGAGTTTTACCTTCACCAGTCTTCATTTCGGCCACACTGCCGTCATGCAGTGCCATACCAGCCATCAGCTGGACGTCAAAGTGACGCATACCAAGGACGCGATCACCGGCTTCACGGACTAGCGCGAAGGCGTCTGGAAGCAGATCATCGATTTTGGTGCCTTTTTTTGCCAGCCGTTCCTTGAGAACAGCGGTCTGTTTTTTTAGTTCAGGAACCTTCATGGCGTGATATTTATCAGCCAAATCGTTGACGGCGTTCGTACGACGACGCAACCGCTTAATAATACGGGCTTGCGGATCGCCAAACACCTTAGTCAAGGCCTGTTTCATACGGGAATACCTACCTTCGCTCAGTCGTTAGAAAAACTTCTACCAGTATAGCGATTTCAGAGGTGAAATAAAAGTCCGGCCCTAATGGCCGGACTTTATCTGTCGCTGAGTTGCTAGGTTTCGACGGATGGTTGGTGTAGGCGACGTTTCAACCGACGCAGCAGATTATGCCCACGACGATAATCATGATGCATATCATGATATTTCTTGAGCTGCGTGCGCAGTTTTTCCTCGACAATATCGACTGCCGCGAGCATGTTCAGTGTCGTGTCCTTGGCAGTGACGGTTTGCTCGGGTAAGTGCATCACGACGTCACATTCGTACTTGTTGCCGTGGGCTTGGTTGACTTCCTTGAGGCGGACATCGATGGTGGCCGATTTACGGACATGGCGAGATAAGTAGCGATCGAGCGAACCAATTTTTTTACGGACATAGCGCTTCGTCAGTTCGTCAGGCGTGTACCTAACCCCCGTTACGTTGATGGTTGCTATCATAACAGCCCCCTTCCGCTTAGTCCTACTAGTATAGCATTTCTTACTGCTAAATCAGCCCGCGTCCGCCCATGTAGGGACGTAACACTTCTGGAATCACGACGTCACCGTCTGGCGTCTGGAAGTTTTCGATGATCGCCACCAGCGGTCGTTCTGAAAATACCGTCGCGTCATTGGTATGTGCCAGCTCGACACCCTCATTCGTCCGGACGCGAGTTTTCATGGCACGGGCCTGGTAATCGCCAATGTAATCAGCGGTGTGCGTTTCGCGGTAGGCGTCCTGTCCTGGCAGCCAGACATTTAGATCGACACCCTTGGCGTTTGGTCGGCCGATATCCGCGGTGCATTTTTCAATCGTTTGATACGGCAGCCCGAGGCGCTCCATGAGGTACTCCTGGATCGCAACCATAAAGAGGTGTTCATTCAGGCCGTCTTTCGCCGTCGTAAAGCTTTCCATTTCGAGCTTGTTGAACTGGTGCAAACGGAAGATGCCTTCGGCGTCTTTGCCGTACGTGCCAGCCTCACGCCGAAAGGCCGTCGTGTAGCCGACCAGACGGAGCGGGAGCTGCGCTTCGCTCAAAATTTCGTTCATGTACATCGGTGCCATGGTGTGTTCGGCGCTGGCGTTCAGCCACAGGTCTTCGTCCTCAAGTTTGTAGGTCTGCTCCTGGCGGTTGAGGCGGCCAGTCGCCAAGAAGACGTCGGTGCGGGCCACGGCCGGTGGAATGATCGGCGTAAACGGCTGGTCACTGACGCCGTCGAGCCCGTTTGCATCGATGATTGTGCGGAGTGTTTCGCGCGAACTAAGGACGTCCATACCGTAGTTCCACAGCGCCATTTCGAGCCGGACGAGGTCGCCTTTCAGATAGGCAAAGCGAGCACCGGCGATCTTGGCCGCCCGCTCTTTGTCGATCCAGTCTTTCGCTTCGGCGATTTCAAAGTGAGATTTAACCATGTGGTTGAATATTGGTTTTTCACCCCACGTTTTTGCCACGATGTTATCGTCTTCTGTACGACCAATGGGGACCATGTCGAGGGCGACGTTCGGCACAGATCGCCACAACTCAAGAAAGGCTGGGTCAAGTTCCGTCATGGCGGCTTCGTGTTCGGCGATCTCGGTCTTGAGGCGCTTCCCTTCGGCGATGATTGCCGGATCGGGCTTGCCGGCCTGTTTCATCGCATCGGCGTTCGCGTTACGGGCGGCCCGAAGCTCATCCATATGCGCGTTCAGCTTACGGCGCTCATCTTCGAGTACCAGTAATTTGTCGATGTCGATGTCGTAGCCTTTTTGTGCGGCGGCTTCTTTGACACGGTCTGGGTGTTCACGGATAAAACGGATGTCTAACATAGGCACAAGTATACCGCACCTATTGTTGCAATTTGCACCATCCGACGCTACACTAAGCGTAAGTTCATTCAGAGACAAAAAAGAAATGGAAAAAATACGGGCGCTCGAAGCGCACCATCACCTCGTGATATCGTCATTGCTTATCTTTGGCATCATTGTCGTGTGGGTATGGGGATCAGTCGTCTGGGGGGTCAGTAACGGCACCAACGTCACCGTAAATGTCGGGCCACCCGACGCTTGCCCAAATATCAGCGGCTACCAAGAGACAGTGCCTAGTGGCATGCTCGTCGATCAAAACGGCGCCTGCTACACACCGCCACCGCCAGCGGTCGACGTCTGTCCTACTATCGACGGTATGCAAACTTCGATTCCCGATGGGTATTACATGAATGACGGTGGCGACTGCGAGCTGCAGCCGGCGCCGCCCGCTCAGCCGATCGACGTTTGTCCGAACCTCGATGGCGTGCAAAGCGATGTTCCCGATGGCTACTACAACTTGACCGACGGCCGCTGCGTGCGGCCACCGTCTGATCTATGTGACAACATCGACGGCAGCCAGTACCTTGTGCCAGAAGGAATGTTACGCGCCGACGGCGGTGTTTGCTTTACCCCATCAACGACTGGTGAAGCAGGCACCATTTCGACACCGACAGTACCGCTGCTCGACGACCCCTGGGCTGCACCGGCAGTGCCGCGTGAACCGACGAAGAATAGCGGTGGTACGCCGATCCTTCGTAACATTCCTGCGGTGCTGCAAGGTACAATCCAGCCACTTGTCGACATGGTCCCGGCGTCCGTCCAGGAGGCACTCCGTTCACTCCCGCCAGTTGTTGCACGGACGTTTCCCTATTTGGTCTTCATTATTCTTGGGCTAGCAGCGACCGTTATGACCTGGCAAGCAATATCCGAAATCGCCGCCGTCAAGCGGCTGAGCGCGCTGCTTAAACGCGAACGTGACATCGCCGAAGAAAAAGACAACTTCATCGCCCTCGCCTCGCACTACATGCGCACGCCGTTGACCCTCATGAAAGGTGCACTTGATACGGCCCTCGCTATCCGCGAAACAACGGTCGAAACATCGGCCGGCCTAAAACTAGCGCTAGTCGGTCTTGATACGCAGATCGCCGCCATATTGCAGGCAGTCGAAAACAACGAAGCGCTCGGCAACATCAAACCGCCTGCTGCCGAAAAGCCGACCAGCAGTTTCGTATTGTCGGCGTACTTCTGGCTACCAATCGTGACGACCTTCTTTATCGTCGGTTTGGCAAACTTTTTTCTCGGCGTCGTTGGTGACGTTGAACTTGGTGCCTATAATCTCCTGATGCAGGTGGCGGTGTTCATCGCCGTGTCAGTCGTGTTTTATACCGCCATTCGAAACCGTCATTTACGCAAAGCTCAGCATGAGCACAAGGCGCGTCTAATCACTCATGAAGAAGTCATCGATAAAGCCCGTAACAAGTTCATCGACGACGCCTCTGTGGCGCTCACGACCGGCCTAGCAGGGATTGCTACCCAGCGTGCCGTCCTGGCAGGTGGCAAGGCAGAACAGTTCTTCAACGACGGCTACGACCGATTCGATCATTTACTTACCAAGTTCGCCTTGTTAGCCGAGATCCAGGCCGGCGTCAAAGGTGAAAGCGAGGACTTCGACGTGCGTGATGCTATCGATGCGCTGGTGGCAACCTATCAATCACAACTTGGCGCACGCCGTCTGACGATCATCAACAATGTCAGTTCCGATCACATTAAGCAGCGCCGTAGCTTGTTTGATTTCGTTTTTGGCTCACTCATCGACAATGCGATCAAGTTCAGCCACGAGGGTGGCACCATCACAATCGGCAGCGTACCCGGAGCCAGTAGCTTGACGGTGCGGATCAGTGACTATGGTGTCGGCATCCCCGAAAGTAAGATGAGCCAGCTGTTCAAGCCGTTCAGCCGCGGCACCAGCGCGATGCAGTTCGACTACGAGGGACTCGGTTTTAGTTTGTTCCTCGATAAGATCATCATGGATTACCTGGGCGGCAAAATTGCGGCCGAGTCAGTTCCAAACCAAAGCTCGACCTTCAGCGTCACCACCGCAACAACGTAATACGACTCATAGTACTCGCCGTAAAGGGCTTCGACAGCTCGCTGCTACTCGCTGCGAAGGGCTTCGATCGGGTCGAGACGGGCCGCTTTGCGGGCTGGTAACCATCCCGCTAAAATCGCAACTAAGACTAACGCGGCGATCAAAGCGGCGACCTGAAACGGATCATTAATGAGGATGCTATTACCGTCGCCAAGCCCCAATTGTGTCGTCAGCCATGGGTT
>DASVSL010000069.1:0-7246 GCA_036388095.1 Saccharimonadales bacterium (SeqCode)
CCATCGCGTATTCGTCGAAAGGCAGTCGTATGATCGAAGCAAACTTGCAAGCAGCTATCGTGTCACCAGCCCAGGTCCAGCAGAGTCTGCACCGCCTGGCTGCGGCCAATCACTATCAGTGGTCGCTCTGGGGTCAGCTTCTGACGCCCCTGCTGCTTTCGGCCCGTGTCGCCGGCCAAAACGGCGCCGACCTGGCTCGTGAAGTACCAGAATCAGCGCTGGTCTCGCACGCCGAAGATGTACTGAGCCTCACGGGCAGGTTCATGGAATTCACCTACCAACCCCATGGCCTGCCGCCGGCCCCAATCGTCGAACGCAAACGTGCCCAGCTGATAAGTTGGGCAGACTACGCCGTGTCGGTGGCAACGCCGGAGCGCATTGTCCGCTGGCAACTGCAGTCTCGGATGCCGTTTCTGCGGCTGACACCTGACCAGCAACGGTCGGACTACGCAGAGGCGGAACGCGATCTGGCGGTTGTTGCCGAGTCCACTCAAACGATCCTGCCAGATCTGTCGACGATGGCAGCGATGCCGCTCACCGAACGAGAGCTTCGTGCACAGCGCCGACGGCACCGCTGGGGCATGCATGGCGACTACGCAACAACGTTGCGGCCATGGACGCTTGTCTGCAACGCATGTCATGCCAGGTGGGGCATCGGCAGACCCTAGTCTTGGCTCCACTACCCCTCCGTTGCGTGAGCGACGAAGGGGTTTTTCATATACTCACAACTATGTTGTTATTGTTATTACTATTGACTTTTAATACTATTTATGCTAATATAGTATTACGAACTATTCGTAGGCCCTGCGTCACCTTCTGACGCCCGTACCTTAGGAGCAACCTATGTCCAACGCCACCACCGTCGACATCGCCTACCGCGTCCTCGACGAGCCGATCATCAGCGACAACGACGTGTTCGACATCAACCGGCTGCTGCCGCAGCTGTCGTCCAGCGCACCTCGGCTGCGAGTCGAGATGCTGTACGACATGCGCCGTACCGGCACGATGATCTTCATCGCACGCGACTGCACGACCGGCCACATCGTCGGCACCGTCCTGCTCGTCCCGATGAAGATCCTGGTTGGCCAGAAGGACTGGATCGAGGACGTCGTCGTCGACCAAGACTACCGTCGGCTCGGCATCGCCAGCACGCTGATGGACATGGCCGAGGAGGTCAGTCGCCAGCGCGGTGCCAAGAGCGTCAACCTGACGTCAAGCCGAGAGCGAGTCGACGCTCGTCGGTTCTACCTCGCCCGCGGGTACAAGATTCGCGAGAGCGACCTGTTCCGCATCACGTGGTGACCTAGTCACCTGCTCCACCACAAGCCCCGCAAACCAGCGGGGTTTCTTCTTATACTGCCGACGCCGGATCGCAATAAAAATTGACTTTATATCGTATTTGTTATTAAGTACTCTATCTGTAAAGATAGGTCTAGCATCCCCTTCGGATGCTCGTACATAAGGATTGTGTCGTGGATATCAACTATGGCAAACTCAGCGTTCGTCAGCTCACCCCAAGGACGGTGGCGGACATCAACCGCCTTTTGCCGCGAGGCTCGACGCCACTGACCATCGTGTCTCTGCGGAGAATACTGGAAAGTGGCACAAGCCTCTTCGTAGCGCTGGACGACAAGACCATTGTCGGTGTCGTCGTGATGTCGCGGGCGCTGACGCTTCTGACGCAGGAATACAAGATTCACGAGGCGCTAGTCAACGATCTGTACGCTGGGCACATGGTCAAGAGCAAATTGCTCAACATGGCGGCAGACGCCCAAAGCCGGTAAGTACCTGTTCGACACATGGCCCATAGCTACCGCCTAAGGAAAGGGCGTCATGAAAGAACCAGCAAACTGGGACGGATTCAGCCAGTCGATCAAGAAGGTCTTACGACCGGTTGTGACCGTCACCTACGCCGGCACACAGCGCGTCAAAGGGGATGAAGTCTTCTTGGCCGATGTGTCGTCGATCGATGTTTCTGATGGCATGAAGCGCCGGATTGCCCAAGAACTGCTGCGGCAAAGCTTAACTAACAAGCCTGGAAGCCGACCCGAGCGACCGGTCATTCTGGGAAAGCTGGTCAGGGTCGAGCCACAGGCGCTGCCTGCTCACTGCCCGATTTGCCAGCGTTCGTGGAGCGAATGCGCGAGGCCACACCTGCACCGCGGCACCGCCACCAACCGCGGCATATGGCACGGCTAAGGTGGCACCCCCTACCTCCTCTGTCGCACCCAGCGATGGAGGGGTTTTTCATAGGCGCACACATGGCTGCTATTGACTTTTAATGGTATTTATGCTAATATATATATAAGAAGTACACCCACCTACTTGCACTTTGAAGGGAACGACATGACTGCCATCAGGCACCGCTACTACTACGGCGACAAGGTCTCCTGGGAGACGAACGACGGCAAGCGATTCGTCGTGTACGTCTACCGAATGTACTACGGCCATCGCACATCTGGTATCGTTGCCAGCAATGAGCCGTTCGGCGAGCCGGTCTACGTCGACCTCGACCCGAACGCTCTGCCGGACTTCCGGCTCGACGAGCGCGGTATCGGCTTCCGCTACGCCAAGGGACAGCGACTGGAGAACTTCGGCAACTACGAGCAGCACCTGCGCTTCTGTGAGGCGCTCGGCCTGCTCGGAGACCCCATCGCCAACCCGGCCGACAGCTTCATCGGGACCTGGGATGCCGACACGGCCTACGCCGCGCTCAACCGCGGAGACATCCACGCCTTCGCCTACACGAGCTGGGGCGGGACGCTCGGCATCAGAGGTGGCCAGGCCTACCGGCTGAACCTGAGCGGTGTACCGGCGCAGTACCACTGGATGGCCGATCGGCTGCGTCGCGGCTGCATGAGCTGGATCGAGCAGATGGACTACGAGACCCGCAAGGCCGCCGCCGAAGCCGCACGCCTCCAGCTGGCCTGACCCCTTCCCACCCGACCGCCCGTGTCGCACTCACCTCGAGTGCGACACGGGCGGCTCTTTTAATTGACGTATACAAATCGATTGCAGCAATAGCTGATATATGGTATGAATATATGACTGCGAGCCTCGCTCACAGCGAACTTTACAGAGGTGACTGTTTCAGCTGAGACTTGGCTATGAGCTTTTTAAGGGCGCGTGGCTTGGTCTCGGCTGGAACATCCAGCCAAAGAACCGGAAGGTGCGTAACGTGACGTCACTCATTGCAAAGCTCAACCCTCCGGCCGGTATGGCCGGTCGACTGAACATCGAGC
The DNA here is from genome assembly GCA_036388095.1 of Saccharimonadales bacterium (SeqCode). Lineage (GTDB taxonomy): Bacteria > Patescibacteriota > Saccharimonadia > Saccharimonadales > Saccharimonadaceae > DASVSL01. Next base: position 3,243 of record DASVSL010000069.1, read on the forward strand.
TGGCCGGGACGTTCGTCCTGGTGCTGTCCGGAATTCTTGTCGCCTGCAGTGGTGCGCCGGGGCCGGTCGTCGCAGCGACGTTCGGTGTCGTGCTCGTACACTTGGCGTACGCGTTCGGACCCCGCTCGGGTGGTCATTTCAACCCGGCGGTCACCCTGGCATTTCTGCTACTCGGCAAGCAAAAGCTGGTCGAAGCCGTGGCCTACATGATCGTCCAGACGATTGGCGCGACGGGCGCCACCTTGTTCGTCAAGCTCGCCCTGCCCTCGGCATCCGCGCAGCAGGGCAAGTATGGCCTCACCACACTCGCCGATGGCTTCAGTTGGTATCAGTTGATCCTGCTGGAAGGTGTCGCGACGTTGATCCTGATCGTTACCATCCTGTTCGTCACCGCTACACAGGACGTTCCCAGCTCTGTGGCGGGCGTCGCCATCGGCAGTGCCCTTGGTGGCGGCATCGTAGCTATCGGGCCGTATACTGGCGGCGGTCTCAATCCCGCGCGTGTCATCGGCCCCATGTTGATCACGGGGAATTACGACTCCTTGTGGGCGTACCTCGTCGCTCACGTTGGGGCCAGCGTTTTGGCAGGTAGCTTTTTCTTCTTGCTCAAGGACACCCAGCCACCGAGCGCCTGAGTCGTCGATGGATCTATGGAGACGTCGGCCATCCAGCCGGATCAACCGACCACGTCTGCCTCGTGAACATGCCTGCGTCGCCTGCGACCCGCCGATCAAGCACCGCAACGCGCCTCGGTCACCGTCACGGCAGTACTGCGTCAAATGCAGCTAGGCCCACACAGGACGGTGCTAGCACCTACCCCGCTACTCATACCAGAGTACGCGGGGTGTTTTCTTGTTTAAATCTTGTCGACTTTGATGTATTCGTCGACTTTGCCGGCTTTTTTGACGGCGTCGAAGCGCTTGTCGAGTTCAGTCAGGGCAACTTTGATCAGCGCGTAGTGCACGGAGGTATCATTTTTCTCAATCAGTTTAATGACGTACCAGCCGTCGCTGCCTTGGATCGGGCCGGTGACCTGACCGGGGTTCATCTTGCGGGCGGCCGCCACGAGGCCGTTCGGGTCTTGGTTGTCGAGTGGTAAGGTGCCGGCGTCACCGCCACCAGGCTTCGTTGCCATGTCGTCGCTGTTATCTTTTGCGAGTTGCGCAAAATCGGCACCGCTAACTGCTTTTCGAGCCAGGTCATCGGCTTTGGCCTTAGCGGCGGTATCGATCTTGAAGTTGACTTCACGGCTCAGTAGACGCGCCTTAACGACACCCCGGTATTCGTCGAGCGACCAGTCATAAAAGTTGTTCAACACGGTGCGCTCGTAGGCCTGCAAGCTAATCGACTTGCTACTAACGGTCTGAGTAATAAAATCGTCAACCTTGGCGAGGCTGATACTGACGCCCTCTTGGCGAGCTAGCTTGGTCACGTACGCGTCTCGCACGGCCGCGTCGAGTTCGCGCCGTTTGTAGTAATTGCTCTGGCGCTTGCCATCGGCACTGTTCAGGTTAATCTGCTCTTGCTGTACCAGCGAATGAATGTCAGAGCGGTATTTCTTGAGGTATTCGCTGTATGGCACCGGCTCGCCGTCGACGCGTGCAACCGGCAGCGGCACCAGCTGCGTAACACGGTACATGAACTTGCTGGTGGTCTGCGCCTGATACAGCAAATACCAGGTCAGGCCACTGAGGACCAGGACGGTGATGGCGGCGATGGCGATCGTATTCAGGACCAGACGGTGGCGCGCATATTGCACCGGGTATTTGAACTTACGCCCACCAGCGAGAATCTGCTCGCGGTGCGCGGCGACCGTTTCATTGGTAATACGGCCGGGCCGTTCGGCCGGTTGTTTGCGAACTTTATTGATTAATTTCTTCATTGCTTGTGGTGTGCGCGCCCGCTTTGCTGGCGACGTCCTGGAGCACGTTATAGACGTGCGCCGGTTTATGTACCAGGTCGAGGATAAGGTCGCCGACATACGTCTGAATGACGATGGTGCCGAAGCCGTATAGTTCGCCGGTAAGTCCGGGTACAGTATAACTTATGTTTTGGATCTTGGACACGGGCAGATCGACGACCGACTTGCCAAATAACCCCTTCTGATTACTAGCCCGCAGCCGCTGATTAGTCAAAATGTAAATCGTGTAGTACCAGCCGATCCAGTGATAAAAAAACAACAAGCAGCCGACGACGAGGCCGCCAATGGCGATGTACAAAAACAAGAAGCTGCCCGGATCGATCAGCGTCGGCAAGCTGGCGATCAAAAATGGGAGTAAAAGCGCGTAGAAGCCTTTTCGAAGGGCGATGATATGCCGCCGAAAGACGATCTGGACGACTTCGTCTTCGCGCTGACCTTCGAACGTGGTATCCATGGCCCTATCATACTAAAAATAATCACCTAGAGCGTAGCGAGACATATTGAGTTTCAAAACTTTTGCCATATAGTAGGATCGTCATTCCCTAGAGAATAGGTCAACGGATGGGTAGTAGACGGAGCCAAGAGTTCCTGCCAAAAGATGCAGAGGCAAAGTACTGCACAAAGGGTTGCACCTGTGAACACTGTGTCGATATCAGAGACGGTAAGTGGCCACGGCTGATCATGTGTACGCAGCGGTGGCGCGGACTCTCCGTTGAGCAGCGCATACAAATCAGTGAAAGTTTGTCGGACTAGCGGAAGGCTCTACACTCTCCTTGCTAGGCATCGGTCCAACCATGCCTGGTGAGGAGATTTTAATTACTTCATTGGTACCCCGGACTGGAATCGAACCAATATCTGCTCCTTAGGACGGAGTTATTCTATCCGTTGAACTACCAGGGCGTGGATCTAGTATAGCGTGTCAGGCGCCCGTGGCGTCGAGACGACGCACGGTCATATACTCGGCGGCAACGCCAGCCAGCCGACGATCGTTGGTATAGAGCACCGTGCAGCTGGTGGCGAGGGCTGTTGTCAAGTGGATGGCGTCGCCCAGCTTTACGCCGTGCTGTCGCTGCAACAGTCCGGCGTGGGTCGCGGTGGCCGTGTCCGCAGCAACGAAGCTCAGATTCGGGATGGCAAGTAGCAGGGTTGCGTCGCCCGGTGACCCGGCCAAAAATTCGGTGATCGTGAGGGTAGACGTGACCAAGCCTTCGGCGGTCGTGTCGACGTAGCCCTGCAAACTGTCCGCTACCTGCACCGCTACACCGGACGTGCCTTCTAGCAGATAGATCAGGATATTGGTGTCAACGTACATTGACCTAGCGCCAGTCGTCTCGTAACGCCCTGATGCGGTCGACCGGGTCGCCCTCGCCGCACTGAGCCGAGCCGATCAAGTCACGGTAGGTCGGCTGTTTTTTCAAGACAACGTGACCATTGCCCAGTTGCTCGACGATCAGTTTATCGCCCGCCCCCACACCGAGTGCCATGCGCACGGCTTTCGGGACCACGATTTGATGCTTGCTAGAGATGGTGATCGCTTTCATATTATTTACCTTATCAATAAGTAAAGCGATTGTCAATAGTAAAGCATTATCGGCGTCGGCGGCTGACAAACTGCGGGCGTGTGCTGGTGGCAAGCATGTACAGGCTTGGGACGACGAACAGGCTGACGATGCCACTGGTCAGCAGCCCGAACATGACCACGACGGCCAGGGCGCGGTAGTCTTCGGACAGGATTGCCAGCGGCGCTAAGCTAATCAGGACGGTCAGTTTGGTCAAGATAATCGGTCGGAAGCGGATGCCACTGGCTTCAACGATGGCGCTGCGTCTGTCCTGCCCAGCGTCGACTTTTTGATTGGCCAGGCTCATCAGGAAGATAGCGACGTTGACGACGAGCCCAATCAGGATGATGAAGCCGATGATTTCGAACAAGCCAAGTTGCCCGCCCGCTAGTAGCGCCAGAGCGGGGAACATGCCCAAAAAAGCCAGCGGAATCGTGAAAATGACCACGAGAGGCAGCGTGAGAGACCGGAAGAAAATAACCTGAATCAGATACGCCGAGACAATGGCGATCAGCAGCGCCACG
>DASVSL010000070.1:0-4210 GCA_036388095.1 Saccharimonadales bacterium (SeqCode)
GTGCGCCGGGCGGGACTTCGGTTCCGCCCGGCGCACCGCGCTCCACCGGGTAGTTTCTTGCCCCTCGCCCCTTTGATTTGAAGGGGCGTTTCTTTTGCACAAAAATCTGTCAGGCGACGTCGCGCTAGCGGTACGCTAGGAGGCTCACAGCCACAAATACGACCGTCAGAACGAATGTCGAGAGCAAAAAATACTGCACTTTGTCAATGCAGTATTCGTTGAGACTATCGTTGTGCTACTTGCGGAGGCCGAGGGTGGCGATAATCGACTGGTAGGCAGCGAAATCTTTGTTCTCGAGGTACTTGAGCAGCTTTTTACGGCGTCCGACCATTTGGATTAGGCCACGACGAGCCATGTGATCGTGCTTGTTGACCTTGAGGTGCTCGGTGATTTCGCGAATTCGGGCCGTCAGGACTGCAGCCTGAACTTGGGGCGAACCAACATCGGTCGCGTGTACGGCACCTTGCTTGATCGCAGTAGCTTTGTTGTCTTTCGTAATCATCGGTTAGTTACTGTACCAGTAGCTGGACGGTATTTCAAGCCCCGACTTAGCTCACGACCAGGGTTGAGCCGGTCGCCGGTCGGTTGGCATTTTGATACTGGGTATCGTAATTCACCCCACCAAGCAGTACGTTGGTGTTGATGAAGCCGGCGTGAATCTGCGAGCCGGTCGCCAGCTGGATCGCCGCGTTGATGACATTGGTGTTGGGTGGATTGCGGCCGACCATGTGCACGGCAAAGGTGCAGCCGGTGCCGTTGACGTAGAGCCCGGGTGTCGTCGCGTCGCCACAGGTATCGATCGTCATCGCTAAGTAGCAGTTAGCACCCAGTCGGACGCCATAGGTCGTACAGTCTTGCACTTCGCCACCGGTGATCGTGACACGGCCAGCCGCAGCGTCGATGCCGATCGCCTCGAAATAGGCTTTGCACTGGGTAAGTTTGGCGTTGCCGGCCTGCCCCGCCACCAGGCTGTAGCCGATACCGCCGTTGCCATGAGTCGTGTTATTGAACAGGAAACAGTCAGACGATGCAACCGTAATGCCCGGTCCGCCATTACCTTTGACGATGCAGTTAAGGATGCGGCTTTCGCGCAGGTTACCCGAATAGGCACCAGAGCCGCCGACGTAGATACCGTCCGCGGTCGCCCCTGAGGCAAAGACATCGTCGATGATAGCGACACCGTCCGGGTTGGTAGCAGCGGTTGTTGGTTGAGCTGTACAGTACAGGTAGATACACTGGCTAGCGCGAGACAAGCCAAGCAGCTGCAGGCCACGAATCGTGAAGTGAGCCGCCGAACCGGTGCGCAGCTGGATCATGGGTTGACCGATCAAGCCAGTGCCGGCGCGCAGAATGCTCGTACCCTGCCCGTACCCGATCAGTGCTTCGCCCAGGCCGATTGAAATCGGTGTGTTGAGCGTCCAGTACGAACCAGGACAGGCCGCGACGATAGCGACACCATAGGTTTGTAGCGCTGTATTGATCAATGGCCCGATGTCAGTCGTGTTGTTCGGTGGCGTGATCAGACGCGGGTCTGATGATCCACCGGACACTGGACGGTTCTCCCACACCTGATTCGTGCCGTTATACATCAGCGCCTGCGCTTCCGCCGGATTATTCAGGGCGACATCGCTCGCGCCAGATAGTGCACCGCCAGCTGGGTTAAAACTCATATATTTCTCTTCATTACGCTTTCGTTAACTGTACCAGATAGATGCCGGTGGCCGCTACTCTATTTCGTCTATCTGGTCGGGGGTATGCGCTTCAGCGATGCTGTAGTGGGCGATGCGGGTGCGCCGTAATTGGCTCGTGTAAGCGCCGGTGCCAAGTGCCTCGCCGATATCCTGGCTCAGTGAGCGAATATAGGTACCACTGCCAACGTGGGCACGAATGCGAATGTCAGGATAGGCGTACTCGACCAGTTCAAGCGAATGAATCGTTACCGTGCGCTCTGGCATCTCAACGGCTTTTCCGTCGCGAGCCAATTTGTAGGCCCGCGTCCCGTCGATCTTGATGGCGCTATAGACGGGTGGTGTCTGTTGAATCTCGCCGACGAACGTGGCAAGCACGGCTTCGATCTCGGTCTGGCTCGGTTGCACGTTGTTAGCAGGTGTCAGCTCCCCTTCCGGGTCACCGGTGCTGCTGGTAAAACCGAGCCGTATAGTGGCTTCGTAGACTTTGTCGAGTTTCAAGAATTCACCGGCGCGCTTGCAGTCATCACCAAACAGAATTATCAGCAGTCCCGTCGCAAACGGGTCCAGGGTCCCGGCGTGGCCAACCCGCAGCTGGCGCTTGGTCGGTTTGACGCCCTGCTCTTGGTAACGGCGGCGAATTCCACCGCGTAACTTGGCAACGACGTCAAAACTTGTCCAGCCAGCCGGTTTATCAATCAATAAGAGTTCATCGTTCACGCCAGTTAGTTTACACTGGGGACCATGAAACGAGTCATGATCGGCATCTTCGCCCATCCTGACGACGGGACGTTCGGACCCGGCGGCACGTTTGCATTGGCGGCGCAAAACGGCTTTGAAACCCACATGATCTGTGCAACCTGCGGCGACGCCGGGATCAACGACAAGGGCCATGACGACCTGGCAACCGTTCGGGAAGCCGAAGAGCGCGAAGCGGGCGAAATTCTGGGCATCAGTAGTCATGTCATGCTACGGCTGGGTGACGGCCAACTCTGCAATAACGCGTACTTGCCGACAGCGGAGCGCCTACTCTATCATCTGCGCGACCTAACCACCCCCGAAGACGATGTTACGCTGGTGACTTTCGCCCCTGACGGCTTGACCGGTCACCTTGACCATATTTTCATGAGCCTGGTGACGACGTACTGCTACCTGAAACTACGCGGCGAACGACGGCTGCAATTGAAATACTTCGTGATTCCAGCTGCCTGGAACCCGACTGCCAACACGGACTGGCTGTATATGCCAAAAGGCCGTGACGCATCTGACATTGACGAAATCATCGACGTACGGGCCGTCCGCGACCAAAAAGTTGCAGCGATTCGCGCCCATCGGACACAGACCAAAGACGCTGACACGCATCTTTCGCGCGGCGACGAACTATTCGACGAGCATTTTACGTTTTATAAAGACTAGCTACCTACGCCTGGCCAGGAATCCGGAACTGCGCTGGGTCATTCGCGGCTGGTTGGCTCAGTGGCGGGGTTGGCAGCGGTGGTGCAATGTCGCTGATCGTGGGGACCGTCATCGTCGGGGCCGGTTGCGGTGAGACGTCCGGTTCGTTTGCCACTGGCATAGGCGGTACGGGCGGTGTGTCGGTCGGCAGCGGTGGCAAGGTAGAGAAATCAGGCAGCGGCGGCAGTGATGGATTCGCTGCGAGCGGAGCGGAAACAGGGGCTGATGCATCTGACTCATGGGCGTGATGTAGGTCGAAAACTTCGACGGCACCAGCACCGGTCAGCGGTTTATGAGCCGGGTTAAACGGCATCGCCGCGAGTGCTGCGTCAATCGCTTCTCTCGCCTCTTCGGCGGCTTTGCCGCGGGTGGAGGCATCGATGTCCGCAAGCGACGGTGTGTGAATCGGTGTCTCTTCGAACGTCAACATTTCGTCTGAACTACTACCGAACGGTCGGTCGGGGGTACTAACAAGCTCGACGGCGTCCTGGGCGGGGTCAGCGGTAACCACTTCGGCTTTTGGCTCGGGCTGTGGGGCTGGTGGCGTCGCAGGCGCAGGAGGTAAGCTTGGTTCGGGCGCAGCAACCGGTTCGGATGGAAGCGGTGGCAGCGGCGGAACGGCGAAGCGTTCATCTTTCGGCTCATCGTCCGCGACTGTCGTTGGCTGCGGCGTTGGTTCCGGTGCAGCTACAACCTCTGGCGCAACTGTTGGCTGGTTGGACGGGGCGACGGGTTGCTCGGGCGACGACGTGTCGTCCGGCGCGTCTTCACGTGGCGTTGATGCGTCTACTGGAGTCGGTTCATCAGCCTTTGCTTCAACTTCAGCTGCTTCACCGGGCGTATCGTGATGGAGCAGGTGATGTTTTTCGCGGGCAGCCATTTCTTCGCGGCGCATGCGTTCGGCTTCGGCCATCGTGGCATTGAGAGCACCGCTGTAGGCAGGCTCTTCCATGTCTTCTTCACGCAGGCGGCGACGATCTTTTTTGATCTGGTTCTTCGATTTTTGCTCTGGTTGAGGTGCTTTTGGCACAACTGGTGGCATCGGTACCGGCTGTGATGCAGGTGTC
>DASVSL010000071.1:0-7453 GCA_036388095.1 Saccharimonadales bacterium (SeqCode)
CAATCGCGCAGGCCAATTTACTCGCCGCCGAGCTGTCATCCTACGAAGAAGAACCGTACGACCTCATTACCTACGAGCCACTCCACGAGGTCATTAAAACAGCGCTCCAGATGGCGATAGACCAAGCCGAGGCCGATAGTAAGACCAAACCGCTGAGTCAATTCAAGAGCACTTACTGCGAACGCGATGATCAGGGCGAGCTGACCCTCAAAGACGTCAAGCGCTCGCGTCGTCTACGGGCCGTTGCCGGAGTGTACTACGACTACTTGATTGCCATGCAGGGCAAGTCACTCTACGATTTCGACGATATGATTTTGCGGACCGTACACGCCTTCGAAGTCTTTGCCGACCTCCGAATGAACCTGCAAGAGCAATACCAGTATTTGCTGGTCGATGAGTTCCAGGACACTAACGACGCCCAGATGCGTATTTTATGGAACCTGACCAATAACCCCGTCAGCGACGGTCGGCCGAACGTGTGCGTGGTTGGCGACGATGATCAGGCGATTTACCGTTTCCAGGGTGCTAACATCAGTAACGTCCTTGGGTTTCGTGATTTATACCGCGACGTTGCGGTCATAACCTTGCGTGATAACTACCGCTCGGCCGAGCCAGTCCTTAGCGTTGCTCGTGCAACCGTTCTACACGCCGTCGAGCGGCTCGAAAACACCATGTCAGGCGTCGACAAAACACTCACCGCCCACCACCAATCGACCAAGCCGCAGGTACGCCTGACAAGGTACCCAGACGAATCAAGTGAGTACGCTGAGCTTGCCACACGAATTCGTGCCAGCCGCCAGGCACGACCGAACGCAACGATTGCCGTCATCACGCGTCACCATCGTCAGCTGCAGGCGATGCTGCCGTATTTGCAGCGTGCAGGTATACCCGTCAGGTACGATCGGCGTGACAATGTCCTCCAATCGCCACCCGTGCTGCTACTCGAACTGCTCGCAGATACAGTCACTAGTCTGGCAGGGCAACGGCTCGACGAAGCGAACGGGCTTATGCCAGAGCTGCTCGCTCACCCGTCGTGGCAACTAGAAGCGGCAGAGTTGTGGCGCCTCAGCCTGACCGCCTACACGGAACGTAAATACTGGCTCGATGTCATGCTCGCCAATGAAGGTAGCCGACTGCACGATATCGCCCAGTGGCTACTCGAGACGGCACACTTGAGCTTGCACGAACCGATGGAATACATGCTCGATACACTCAGTGGCTTTCCGAGTGAGCAGATAGCCGAGGATGGCAACGCCGAGAGCGAAGATGATCTTGCGCCCTCGACGCCGGCCTTCCGTTCGCCGCTCTACCAGCATTTTTTCAAACTCGATCGGCTGCGCACTGACGCCGGGACGTATTTGACCTACCTTGACGCCCTGACGGCGATCCGCCGCAAAGTCCGCGAATACCGACCCGAAGGCGAGATGGTGCTCGACGATTTCGTTGATTGTCTCAATCGTTACGAACAGCTCGGGCTTGGCATTCAGGCGAGTGGGCGTATCACACAGGGTGAAACACCGGTCGAGCTGTTGACGGCTCACCGTAGTAAAGGGCTCGAATTTGACCAGGTCTACGTTGTCGGGCTCAGTGATAACATTTGGGGTGAAACGGCCCGTAGTCGCGGCCGACTGATCTCATATCCATCAAATTTGGCTATCGGTATCGCCGGTGACGGCAGCGACGAACATGTCCGGCTGCTCTATGTTGCCCTGACACGGGCAAAAGACGACCTGCTAATGAGCCTGCATTCGACTGACCCTGCCGGCAAGGCGTTATTGCCAGTTGCCTACTTGGCTCACGTTACACCCGAAGACGATACCAGCGCCGCGCCGATGATTCAACGCATCGAAACGTCGTGGCACGGTCACATTCTGCCTGCCAAAAGTAGCGACATGCAGGAAATGCTGCGCGGCAGGCTGGATGGCTACCGGCTAAGTGCGACTCATTTGACCAATTACCTTGACGTCAGCCGGGGCGGCCCAGAACGATTCTTGATGCAAAACCTATTGCGGTTTCCGCAGGCCATGGGGCCGAGCGCCGCCTACGGTTCGGCCGTGCACGCCGTGCTGCACCGAGCCCACACTCATCTCAATGCCACCGGCCAACGCCGCCCAATCGAAGACTTGCTAGGCGATTACGAAACGCAGCTGAACGAGTATCAGCTCGCAACCGAAGTACACGAGCACTTCCTGAAAAAAGGCGTCGACGTCCTGAGCAATTATTTCGCCAACCGCTACGATAGCTTCACAGCCGAGCAACTAGCCGAACAAAGTTTCATTAGTGACACGGTAGAAGTAGACCAAGTTCGGCTGAGCGGTATCGTCGACATGATAGATATAAATAACGATGCCAAGACAATTATTGTTACCGATTACAAAACTGGACGACCGACTAGCGGATGGCAGGGCAAAACCGATTACGAAAAGATCAAACTGCATCATTATCGGCAGCAACTAATGTTTTACAAATTGCTGATTGAAAATTCTCGTCGCTTCACCGGCTATACCGTCACTAGTGGCGTTATCGAATACGTCGAGCCAGACAACCGTGGCGTCCTGAGCCGACTCGAGCTGACCTACGATTACGATGAGCTAACCGAGTTTCGGCAGCTGCTGGGCGCGGTCTGGGATCGTATCTGCAACATGAAGTTTGATAATGTCAGCGACTACGAACAAAACCTCCGCGGCATCAAACAGTTTGAAGCCGACCTCTTGTCGGACGATTGAAGCGCTGTCAATAAACTGCTATAGTAGTGTTCGCTGCGAGGAGTGAAGCGCTCCTCAACGAGTACCAGGATGTGGTCACATGGGATTCTTCGACCCGATGTCGAAGGAGAAGCTCCGCAACATCGGCGATCGGCGACGTCGCGGTGAGAGGGTCAGCGACAACGAGATCTTCGAGCTCGACAAGGCCAAGAGGGCCGGCGTCAAGGACATCGAGCCAAAGAAGTAGTCGCCGGCCGGAGAGGTAGCCTAGAGGTCAAGGGCGGCAGACCTGTTCATAGATCTGCTAAGAGACAGCTGAAATACTGTCCATCGCGGGTTCGAATCCCGTCCTCTCCACTAGTTGCATAGGGCAGTCGCTTTGTGCAGCCTAAGATGTGAGTATCGTCACGCATGATACTCACACGGGTCGTGGGGCGACGGTCGGTGCGCTGACATACCCTAAGGCGCGCGGTTGCCACCGTTCGTCCCACGACCCGACCAGCACTTTTTCGAGGGTGAGCTATGATCTGAGCGCAAGCAGGTCACGGCTCCGGCAGAGGCATCTCTGCTGTGAGCCCTGGTGCCTGGCAGCACCGGGGGTCCCCTCCTCCGACTTCAACCCGTCATGATGGCGGGTTTTACATTTCATGACATAATAGATAGCCGTATGCAGTCGATTTGGCAGACTTTACCAAAACCCTTCATGGTCCTCGCACCGATGGAGGCGGTTACTGATGTTGTCTTTCGTCAGGTCATCGCGGCCGCCAGTCCGCCAGATTTGTTTTTTACTGAATTCACCAACGCGACGGGCTGGGTGCACGCTGGCGAGAAAGCCGTCCGTGGTCGACTCTACCGTCTGCCGCACGAACACCCGATCATCGCTCAGATATGGGGCGGGGAACCGGGCGACATGGAGCAATTAGCCGTACACTGCCGTGAGCTAGGCTATGACGGTATCGATATCAATATGGGTTGTCCGGCGAAATCGGCCGTCAAAAGCGGTGGCTCGGCCTTGATCCTCCAGCCAGAGCTGGCTGCAGCGTCGATTACTGCTGCCAAATCTGCCGGACTGCCAGTCAGCGTCAAGACCCGGCTTGGTTATAGCTCGGTCGATGAATGGCAGGGCTGGCTGACGCATCTGCTAAAACAAGACATCGTTAATCTGACGATACATTTGCGGACCAAACGCGAAATGAGCAAGGTACCGGCCCACCACGAACTCATCACAGATATTCGCATTCTGCGCGATATGATTGCACCACAGACCTTACTGACCATCAACGGCGATATCGAAGACCGCGCCCATGGCGAACGGTTGGCGCGCGAAACCGGCATCGATGGTGTGATGATTGGGCGCGGCGTCTTCTCGAACCCGTTTGCCTTCGAACCCATTGCCCGGCGACATAGCCGCGAAGAATTGCTCGGCTTACTGCGCAAACAACTTGATGTATACGACCAGTATCATCAGGTCACGATGCGACCATACGAAACATTGAAGCGATTTTTCAAAATATATATTCGTGACTTTGATGGGGCCAAGGAACTGCGTGACGTTCTGATGCACACCCGTTCGACAGATGCTGCGAGGCGGGTGCTCGACGAAGCGCCGACCCCAGTGCTACACTGAGCCTATGAAGAACCCACAACACTCAGAAGCGGGCGCACTGCGTCCTGCCACGGTCGATTACCTGGCACAGTACGAAAATAATCCATTCATGCTCGCTGTGCATGGAATCGATCTGTTCTTTAAGCGAGCCTTGCCAGTCGCGATTGCTGTGCTGGTACTGGCTGCACTCAACCTTGCTAGCTCAGGCATTTCGTCGATACCGACGGGCTTTTCGGGTAATGACAATCAACCAACGCCGTCAACTGAGACCGCGGCACCGGCGAGCGGTGCGCCTCAATCAGTCCTGGCGGCGTCCGATACCAACGCGCTAAATAGCTTCATGGAGTTCATCAGAAACGTACCGGCGTGGGTATGGGCGACGATTGCGATTGTCGGGCTCCTAGTGCTCATTCTTGGCTTTTTCATCAGCGTTATTTATCGAGGCGTGCTCGACGTGACGGCAGCCCGGCTTGCCAAAGGGCAAACCACCGACCTTAGTGAGGCGTTTGGAGGACTGTTCCGCCAATTTTGGGCCTACGCTTGGTTGCGGGTGATTGTTGGGGTAAAGGTATTCTTATGGTCACTGCTGCTGATTATTCCGGGCTTCATAATGTCAGTCCGCTACAGCCTGGCCGGTACCGCATTTTTCTCAGATGGCCTACGTGGCAACGCGGCGATCGCCCGTAGCAGTGCGCTGACAAAAGGCGCGTGGCTCACTACCTACGCGTCTCAAAATATATTGAACCTTATCAGCGGTTACGCCGTCGCTGGCCTGATTCAGCCTGGGGCGAATGCATTACTATTCCGTCAGTTAACGGACGTCGAAGGTGATAAACCAAAAGCACATCTATTGTCGTGGTTAACGCTGATCGTCCCGATCGTACTGGTTCTTATCGGGTTCGCACTGATCGCAGGGCTCATCCTTGTCGTACTTGCCAATATGCCGACGGCGCCATAGCGGAGTTATTTCACGACGAACGTTCGAAGCGTACCGTCGGTCAACGTAGCGGCGGTTGCTAACTGGTAACTAAGTCCGGCTTGCAGGGCGATCTCAAAAGCATCGTCCTGTTCTTTTTTGTCTGCCACAGCGGTCGCAAGTTCGACGATACGCCAGACATCAACCACGAAGGCCTGTGGAATCATATGCTCAGGTAGGTCAGAAAATTGTTCGTGCACCATCGCGCGGAGCTTGGCCTGCGAAAAGGTCGTGCCTGCATGGAGGTTGATGACAATAAAATCTTCTTTGTGGTTACCACGCAGGTGCTTTGTGACGGCAAGAGGCTTGTCGGGCTGATCGGTGACGGTAGTTTGCGCGGAGGCAAGAACGTCAAGAATGACTTCGTAACGACTTTGTCCAGTGCTGCCATCGAATGACTTAGAATCAATCACCGTGTCTGACCAGTTACTTAACACTGTCGCTTGTCGATCATTATCAAACGTAAGTCCGGCCACGTCCATCAAGTCTGTCAACGTATCAGCAATTTTATCGGCGTATTTCACCCCATTTCCATAGATCAACGAGACTTTGTCGTTGGCACCACAGTCAGTACTGCCGCCCGTTTTATCTTGGTGGTCACCCGAGTGAGCGCCACAGAAAATGCCTTGCTCTGCTAGGTCGGTCGCGACGGCTCGGAGTGTCTCGTCGATCCCAGCTTCTGGTGGGTGAAAGGCAAGTTCCATGGCGAGTGCCGTCAAGTAGCCACCGCCAGCGACTTTGCCGCGGGTATGGCTACCATCGTCGTCAATTTCGACCTCTCGTGTGGCCCCTTCGGCATCGATGTAAGTGACTTTGATTGCTGTCCGGCCATCGATACAGCCATCGTCCTTGTCAGTCACCTCGACCATGCAATTGCCCGAAACTACCGCCTCGACCATAAAGACCTCGACGCCATCCGGCAGTTCACCTGATTCTTTTTGCTTGCGATAGCTTATCGACGCTTCAGGGTTTCCGTATCCTAAAGCTGGTATTTCGACAATTTCAAACGAGTCCATCATTTCTTTGTGCTCCGGGTCATTCATATATGTTCCTAGCGGTGACGGCGGCGTAGATTAGCAACCTTCAGCCGCGTCGTGGCGCGGTTCATAAGGGCTTCGGCCTCGCTGACACTAACCGCGTCTTTGGCGCTGGCGCGCTGTTTTTTTGCACGCTCAAGGGCGGCTTCAATCTCATCGACGGCCAGTTCGTCGGCACTCTCGGCTTCGTCCACCAACACACGAACCAACTTCGGACTGACTTGGACGACACCGCCACCAAGCGCATAGACCTCGCGGGCATCATCTCGGTCAGACCGTTTACGCCGGACATACAGCGCACCGTCTGTCGCCAATGTAACCATCGTCTCGTGACCGGGAAAGATCGAGATATCACCCGAGCGCGTTGGCAGGGTGACCTCGTAGACGTCTTCGGCTAATTTTTCGCCAGTCAATGTGATCAGTTCAAGTTTCACGCTTCGAGCGTCCCTTTCATGTAGAAGGCCGTTTCAGGCTTATCGTCGTGTTTGCCATCGATGATTTCACCGAAGCTACGGATGGTGTCTTCAAGCTTGACGTACTGACCAGGCGTACCAGTGAAGCCTTCGGCCACAAAGAACGGCTGACTGAAGAAGCGCTGAATACGTCGCGCGCGTTGGACGGTCTGCTTGTCATCATCGCTCAGTTCTTCCATTCCCATAATGGCAATGATGTCCTGCAGGTCCTTGTAGCGCTGCAGAATACGCTGGACTTCACGGGCGACGCGGTAGTGTTCTTCGCCAACGATTTCAGGGTCAAGAATCGTACTTGAGCTGTCGAGTGGGTCGACGGCTGGGTAGATGCCGATTTCGGTTAACGAACGGTTCAAACTAATCGTACTGTCCAAGTGGGCAAAGGTCGTCGCCGGAGCAGGGTCAGTAAGATCGTCGGCCGGGACATAGACGGCCTGCATACTGGTGACCGAGCCACGGGTCGTACTAGTGATTCGCTCCTGCAGGGCACCCATTTCCTGCTGCAGGTTCGGTTGGTACCCGACGGCGCTGGGCAGACGGCCGAGGAGGGCGGATACTTCGGCACCGGCTTGAGTGAAGCGGAAGATATTGTCGACGAACAGCAGCACGTCCTTGCCTTCGTCACGGAAGGCTTCGGCCATGGTCAGGCCGGTCAGCGC
>DASVSL010000072.1:0-1796 GCA_036388095.1 Saccharimonadales bacterium (SeqCode)
CGGCAGGATAAGCACCTGCAAGATACCCAGAAGTGCTACCAAGGCGCCAACCCATATCATGTACCAGCCGGCCGCCGATAACCACGGACGCTCAAACCGATAATGGCGAAACAAGATGTAGGCGACAAAACCGATACCGAAGTACCGCAGGTTCATCGCAACACCAGCTAGCGTCGCTTCGATACCGTTACGTGGCCACAGTAGCGCACCCATCACCATCGTTAGCCCAACGTACAAAGTTAGGACAATAATTACCGGGTGACGGACTGCGCGTCGGATCAAACCCGGTTGTCGGACCATCCACCCGAGGGTCAGGCCTAGCATGACAAGTAGCAACAGCTCTTTCCACGCCTTCCAGAGCCCTAGCGGACCAATGGCGGTGCCGCCCCACGTCGATAAAAATGCGTGAAACGGCAGCAGCACTACAATGATCGTCAAGCCGGCGAGTAACATATGCGCCAGCCGTGGAGGTAGTTGTGGCTCCTTAACCCGTTTCATCGTGCTCTAATGGTACAATAAAGCCCAGCTTATGCCGGTGAAAACCATTCGACTTTACACCGCCCTTCTCGTGGCGTCAGACGTATTGGCCATCCTGGCCGCTTTCGTCTTAGCCTATGTGGTCCGGGTTCAGTTGGACCCCCGACCACTCGTCAATCAAATCGGCGCGGTCGACTTCTTCGTCACTTTTTTGCAACTAACGCCATTTTGGATCGTCACCCTGCTGAGTCTTGGTCTGTATAGTCCGGCAGTCTACCAAAAACGACTGACTGAGCTCGGCAAACTGGCGATGGCATCATTTGTCGGCGTTTTACTCATCGTTGGCTACGATTTTGCCGTCGACGAGCCAATCTTTCCAGCGCGGCTGGTGCCGGTCTACGCAGGCATCGCCACCTTCGTCCTGCTCGTTATCGGCCGTGAACTGCTGCGAACCATGCGGGACGTGGCCTACTATTTCAACCGCGGCGTCCAACGTGTCATGGTGATTGGCGAAGGCGACGCCACCCGTGACATCGTCACGAACCTGTCCAACACAAGACGGTCCGGTTACCGCGTCGTGGCGACCGTTGGTGCCCGCGCCAACCCAGGCATCACCCACTACTCATCACTGAACCGCGCCCTGGCGGACCTGGCCGAGCTGAACGTCGACACCATTATTCAAACCGATCTCTATGACAAAACCGAACGCAACAGTTTGATCATGGGGGCAGCGCAAAGTCGCCACATTGCTTACAGCTTCATCCCGGGCGAAGCCGAGTTTTATAGCGGCAAAAACCAGATTGATGTCTTTTTGGGGTATCCGATCATTGGCGTACACCAAACCCCGCTCGTCGGCTGGGGAGAAGTCGTCAAACGTATTTTCGACCTGACGCTCACAATCATCACAATACCTTTTTGGGGGACGCTGCTGCTTCTGGTCGCGTTGCTGCAAAAAATATTTAACCCTGGCCCGATATTTTACGCCAGCGACCGCATGACACGGTATTCAAAGCACTTTCAACTACTCAAGTTTCGCAGCATGAGCAGTCAATATGGGAAAAAAGACGCAGCGGCCGAGTTTCGGGCGATGGGCCGCAATGATCTGGCAGCCGAATACGACAAATATCGCAAAGTGACCGACGATCCACGGATCACCCGTTTCGGTAAGTTTCTTCGTGCCACTAGCCTCGATGAGCTTCCACAACTCTTGAACGTGTTGAGGGGCGATCTGAGTCTGGTTGGTCCACGCCCGATCCTCCCGGCCGAGCTACCCCTCTACAAGGGTCGTGGTGCCTTGCTGCACAGCGTGACATCAGGCT
>DASVSL010000073.1:0-3485 GCA_036388095.1 Saccharimonadales bacterium (SeqCode)
GGACGTGGCTGAACAGTTTCGTACTGCCACTCGCGATCGTCAGTACCATCGGTCCGGTCCTGTTCCTGCCGCTGCTCGGCTTCCTAAGCGTCAAGAACCTGCTCGACGGTAACTGGTGGGTATTGGTCCTGTTTTCGGCCATCAACCTGGGCTTCCTGCTGCTACGGGCCGTGATCGCCCTGCGACTCGGTCGTCATCCGATGCGCTACTTATTGATGGTACCGATTGCCCGTGCGCTCTACGCACCACTACGAGTCTACTTGCTCTACGGCACCTTCCTGAAGGCCTTCCAGGGCGAGGCGGTTGGCTGGAACAAGCTGGCCCGTGCCGGTATGGCACTGCACACGGCGACCGCTGTTAGCCACTCCGGTAAGGCTGCCCGAACGTCGGCGTAACAGGGTACGACACGTCAATAGCGCGCGACCATATCGGCCGCGCGCTAGTTATTTTCGACTGAGCGCGTCTTAGCGACGGGGTGACTGTGGGAATTGGAAGCGATCTGTACTCTCTGGTAAGTCGCCGACGGCACTGAGCACCGGCGATTTAGTGAGAGCCTTGTCGAAATCGGCGGCACTGATCCGTTCGTTATCAGCAGTGACGGCTTCGATCTGCCGAGCAGCTGCGTCCATACTGAATTCAATCGGAGGGCTAATCGCTTCGGCGAGGGCCCTGAAGCCGACGGCAGCACGGCGGTGAATGTCGACGGTTTCGCTTTGGAATTTCTCAAAGCCGCGGGGTGACGGCAATTTCGCAAACGCATCCGCTTCTTGTTCAAGGGTGAGCGCCGTTGCAGTGACCTCTTGGTCTTGGTAAGCGAGGACGTTGAGGTCGGTCAGGGAATTGAAGTTTGCCAACTTATCACTCAAGCTCTGGCGAATCGGGTAATACGATTTCAAGAACGCCAGCAGGCGGTCATACTCGTCGAGTACTTCGGTGACCTGGCTGACCGTCTCGTCGCACTGCATTTTTATTGCCTCGCTCTTGCGGTAGTCAGCCGACGCAAACCCGAATGGGTGAGTTGGGAGCGCTTCAGAGGTGGCGTCAAAGCGTTTCAGCTCGGCGCGGAGCTTGTTGCTCTCTGCCGTGAGCGTCGCAATGTCGCGTAAGCGCTCGTCGCTACTTGGAGTGTCTTTTTCGAGTAGGAGCTTGTCTGATAGCTGACTTAACCGGGTCGCCTCAGCGGTCAGGCTGCCAACCGCGGCCGGTAATGTCGACTGGTAACGCGTTGCTGCCGGTTCAACGACCGCTTTTACATAGATAACACTAAACAGGATCGCCAAGGCCAGTAGCCCGACGACAATCGTCCTCATTTTATTTTGACGGATAAATGAGCTAGCGCCCATACGTATTTTTCTCCCTATCTCTCGATTTCGGTGCTGCCGACCAGTGTACACCGCTCCTAGGCAACTGCAAACCGTTAGCATCGTTCGAAAACGAAAAACGACCCGTCTCGCAGATTGGGTCGTTCTTCGTGAGGTGTGGTGCCCTCGTAGGTGCCTATAAAAATACTATAGCACTGGGTGAATAATACCAATATTGATATTGCCATGAAAAAGTATAAAGTTAATATTGACTTAAACGTTATATTATGCTAAAGTAAAAACATACACATATCATGTGTGAGATAAACTAATTGGGAAACAGGGGTAAGGCAGGCGAACTCTCGCAGATTCGGCTGTTTTTACGCTTGTTTTTCGCTGTAAGGAGACAACCATGGCTGGAACCAAAGCTGGCGGCGTCAAAGCCGCTCAAACCAACAAAAACCGACACGGCAGTGACTTTTACGCCAAGATCGGTGCCAAAGGCGGCATGAACGGTCACACCGGTGGCTTCGCCGCTAACCGCGAACTCGCCCGGGCAGCCGGTGCCAAAGGCGGCAGTATTAGCCGCCGCGGCAAAGCAGTGAACAAAAAAGACGTTTCCCTCGCCGCCTAGGTAGGGCTGACTTATAAAAACGCCTCTCAACCGAGAGGCGTTTTTGCGTGTCTACATTCGAATTAGTCACTGGCACTAAGACTGTAGCGTCTGAGGGCGCAGCGCCGGGCGTCGTTGACGCGCCACTGCCGGACGCAGCCCAAACAGCGGTAGCGGTCGCGCGCCGTCTGCAAGCCAGTGCCGACGCACTCGGGACAGCGCGATCGCGCGTGGAGCCAGCCGCGGTAGGTATCGAGCATATCTTCGACGATCTCGCCGTCAACCGGGACGTCGTAGCGCGGGGCCAGGACGTGTGCGGCATGATCCCAGGCGGCGCGTTCAAATCGCAGTAAATCGATATCACGGTAAAAATCGGTGTGCGCCAGGTGCGCGTGGGCAACTTCGTGCAATAGCGTCAACAGGGCGACCGGGTCATCATCGTCACTATATGACACGCTACGCCGGACCGGTGACCAGGCAAAATCGTCGGCCAGCACGAAGCTAACGTCAGGGTAATCGGCGCGCAGGCGCTTAACTAACCAGCTGGTCGTGGCCATAGTAATAACACCCGTACACGACGGCTTCTTCTGGGTGGAGCGCTTGGCGAAGCAACGGCTGAGTGATGTGAGCCGGCAGGTGTTCGTGTAAAAGTTTGTTCAATGTATCGTCATAGCGATTAAAATAGGTGCCGATACTGCCGCCAATGACGATACAATCGGGCTGCAAAATGGGAATGATCGCTATCAAGCCGCGACTTATTTTGTCGGCAATCTGGTTCCAGACCGCTTTGTCGGTAATGTCACGGGCGTATTTGCCGTAGGTCCGCTTGATCGCCTGGCCACTGGCAAAGTCCTCCCATAACTGAACGCGACCATCGTATTCGACCATGACATGGCCGCCTTCGGACGCGCTGAGGCCAGGCGCAAGTTGCCCGTCTAAAATGATACCGGTCCCGATGCCGGTGCTCACGGTGACGTAGAGCAAGCTCCGCGGTACCGGGTCGAGCGCCCGGGCTTCGGCTACACCAGCCAGATTGGCGTCGTTTTCAACCCAAACTGGGCAATCGAATGTCCGGGTGAGGGGACGAGCGATGTCGAACCGCTCCCACGGCAGGTTGCTGCCACCCCAGGCAACGGCGCCGTCACGGACAACACCAGGGACACCAACGACAATACCGTCGAGTGTCTTGCTACTGTAGGTGTCCTGTAAGTGTTCAATCAGTGTCGCGAGGTACTCATCTTCGCTTTTTGGGGTTAAAAAGCGGTGCTGGGCGCCTGGTTTACCGGCTTTCGTGAAGCCAGTGACCAGCGTCTTCGTCCCTCCAGTATCCACCGCGATTAACATGGGTTTAGTGTAGCAGAATCCGTCGCGCGCCTGGCGGATACAGCAAATTTGTATAATCTGCCGTTTCTGATAAAATATTAGCTATGAACAGAGGTAATCAGCAAGCCGGTGGTATCGTGACCTACGCAATTGTCCTCGTGGCGTTAGCGGTTTTGCTTGGCGGCGGGTTATTTGCCAGCAAGCAAATGGCACAGACCGCTCGCACGGCCGATACCTCAACACCTCAG
>DASVSL010000074.1:0-21037 GCA_036388095.1 Saccharimonadales bacterium (SeqCode)
AGCAAACGTCTTTGCTCCCCGGCACTTCGCGAGATTGATCGAGCGAAGCAAGCCCTGGGGCTCTGTTTGTCAGCAAGGTACGAATCGGGTTCGCTACCACCGCTATGTGTCTGCTAAAATTCGTATTAGAATAAGCATGAAGATGATAATATGAAAGCATGAAGGTAGTCGCCGCGTCATGAAAACCAACATCAACACCCCAAAAGTTCGCCTTATAGCAGTTAGTTCGATATTCGCCATCTTTGGTTTGATCTATCTATTTGCAGCAAAAGCTGCCACCCCAGTCGCGTCGTTCGAGGCCGAAACGGGCGTCGTCTCGTCCGGAGCCGTCGCAGTTTCCGACAGTAGCGCGTCAGCCGGGCGGGCCTTGAAATTCCAGGCGACAACAACGACATCAAAAAAACCGGTGGTTGTACAGTCGGCGATAGGCCAGCCAGCTTCGCTTAGAAAAGGCAGTGCGGCTGGTGAGCGGCTGCGTATGGCAGGAATATGTGTATGGGGTGTGCCAGATATCATCACCGAGGGCGGTAACTTCGGGTTAAATCAATACAATAATCGTAATCAAATCGTCGCCGCCGCAAAATCATGGGGGTCTAACCATATCCGTCTCCGGGTGCTAGCGGACGATTATAATAACAATCGACAAGGTCTCTCGAAGGCGCAGCGTTTGCAGATGATAAAAGACTGGCGTGATGTGACAAAGGCCGCGGGCATGTATTTTTACGTCACCTGGTGGGACTCGCTTGACGGATACGCCGAAGACGCCAACTGGCCAACTCGTTACACTACTGCGTTTCAAATGATGACGGATGTGCATAATACCCTCGGTAACGATGAGGCGGTCTTCTATGAACCGTTCAACGAACCCAATAGCTTCGGTAATCAATGGCCAGCCTGGTCGACAGCGATGCGGGCAACGGTGTCGCACTGGCGGAATAACGGCTACACAGGCGTCCTGATCATCGATACACCTGTTTGGTCACACGCCTACGATGATGCTCAGATGACCGCTCTCGAACAACATGATGCGGGGCAGGCCGGCATGAACGGCAAGCATCAGTTGATATATGCGAAACATGACTACGCCAATGAAGGCTGGCCGAACAACGGTAATTCGTTCGATCCGAACAAATGGCGCAATGACACGGGCGGCGCCCAGCAGAAACACCTGATATGGGAGTCAGAATATGGCAACTATAACGGTGACCCGTCAACGGTACATATCAGTTGGTCACAGCAAGCTAGTTCGTTCTTTGCCGATGAATTCAACAATGCCGCCCGGCCGAACTATGTCGGCGCCACGCCGTTCGTCTGGGGACCGTGGTGGGACGCGAATGCTTTGACTGACGGCAGCAACTCGACGCCGACGCAGTGGGGTGCAGCAGTACGTGATAACTTCTTACGACGCGCAGCACCAACGCCACTCTAACTCGACGTTCGGTACAGCTCATCCTTGCCACGACGTAGGGTGAGGGTAGTAGCCGGGCTGGTCCCATGCTCTTGTGCCCGTAGTAGCGTAGCTCTTTTTACGGAACGTCGTTTATACTTCTTTGCATGAAAGCAGAGCTGTTTATAGGAACATCGGGCTGGCATTACAGCGACTGGATCGGTACGTTCTACCCCCAAGACATCAAGGGCTATAACGAGTTGCGGTATCATAGCCAGCAGTTCAACACAGTCGAGAACAACTCGTCGTTTTACCGCATTTCCAAAGCCTCGACGTATAAGACGTGGGATCGTATGACGCCCGGCGGCTATCGGTTCTCAATCAAAGTCAATAAAGCCATCACGCATGTCGCCAAACTCGAGTTGACCGACGACGTCATCGAAAAGGTGAACGACGTCTTAACGTCGACCCAAGTGCTTGCGGGTAAGCTCGGCGCGATCGTCATACAACTGCCTGCCAGTTTTCGTTACGATTTGCCGACACTCGAAACATTTTTGCAATTTTTTCGGCGGCACGTCGATGCGCGGACACATCGCTTTGACGTCGCGATTGAGTTTCGCAACAAGCACTGGTTAAACGATGAGACGTATGCGGTACTCAAAAAGTATAACGTCGCGCTTGTTGCCGGACAGTCGTCACGTTACCCGTTAGCGCGTGAAGTGACGGCTGATATTGCCTACATACGGATGCATGGGCCAGAAAAATTATTTGCGTCCAAGTATACGACGGAACAATTGACTGAATGGGCCGAGTACATTGAACGAATTTCCACTAAGGTCAAACGGGTCTACGTCTATTTCAATAATGATTATTACGGCTACGCGATCGATAACGCCAAGCAGCTGGCGCAGCTGCTACACGTCACCCCAATAGGCGACCTGGGGCGTAAGAAAGGAAAAAAGACACAGTGAGTAACAGCTACGTTTGCTAGACTTAAGCTATGAAAGAATTAGTCAAAATCGTCGTCTTCGTGCCCGAAGAAAATGCCGATGAAGTGCGCCAGGCGCTCGGAGAGGCAGGGGCGGGGAGAATCGGCGAATACTCATTTTGCAGCTACTCAATCAAAGGCACTGGCAGGTTTATACCGAGTAACAAAGCGGATCCGCATATCGGTGCCGCTGGTAAAATGGAGGAAGTCGCCGAAGAGAGAATTGAAGTTGCTTGCGAAAAAGACCAGGCGGCTGAGATTATTGACGTGATCAAAAAAGTGCACCCGTACGAAGAAGTCGTTATTGATATTTACTCGATGCTGTCGCTCTAGTTTAAAACGATATAGACTGATTGTTTTCGCCCCGTATACTAAGTTTTATGTACGGGCTGTCGTGGCGATACCAACGGTTTCATGTGTCTTATTTGCTTGGTTGGTTGTGCGCTGGGTTGTTAATTGGCCTCATGCTAGGACGGCATGTTGGCGTCAGCAACACGGCGGGATTACTGCTGATCGGCCTGATGTTGCTGCTCGGCGGGTTTCGCTCGGCACGGTGGTACGCCGTGCCGATGATCGTACTGGCCGGCTGCAGCTTGGGTTGGTTACGGGGCCAAGCTGTCAGTACTGACTACCAGCGTTACGACGAACGCGTCGGACAGCACGTCCAGCTGCGCGGCACGCTTGCGACTGATCCGAAGCTGCAGAGTGGTCGCCAGGCTGTCGCTTTGTCTGCTATTACGATCGGCGGCCGGTCGTATCCGGGTGACGTGTATGCGACTATGTACACGAACGTCGGCCTCAAACGAGGTGATACCGTCACGATTAACGGAAAAATGAGAGCCGCTTTTGCGAGCTATGGTGCGGCTATTACTGCGAGTAAACTAGAACGCGTCGAACGGCCAATCAATGTGATTCGTGACATTCGTGAGCAGTTCGCCGCAGCCGTTCGGGCGCACGTACTCGAGCCGATGGCGAGCCTTGGTTTAGGCTTTGTCGTTGGACAGCGTAGCACCTTGCCCGCGAGCCTTGATGACCAGCTGAAGATTGTCGGGCTGACTCATATCGTGGTGGCAAGCGGTTATAATCTGACGATTTTAGTTCGCTTCATGATGCGCCTATTGGCGCGCCACTCTCGTTATTTGGCACTGCTTGGTTCGGGTCTGTTGATCACTGGCTTCGTCTTGTTTTCCGGTTTCAGTCCAAGTATGACCCGGGCCGTTATCGTCACCGGATTAAGTTTGCTGGCGTGGTACGTTGGCCGACGGTTTCAGCCGGTTCTCTTGATCGGCTACGTGGCGGCGGGGACGGCGGTGTGGGACCCAATGTTCGTGTGGTCGGATCTTGGCTGGTATTTGTCATTTTTTGCCTTTGCTGGTGTATTGATCATCGCACCGCTACTGCTAAAGACGCTCTACCGAAAACGCAACCCGTCACCACCAGAGCAGCTTGTATTTGAAACGGTCAGTGCCGAAGTAATGGCACTCCCACTCGTGGCGATCAGTTTCGGGACGATACCCGTCTTTGCGCTGCTCGCGAACGTACTAGTCGCACCATTTATACCTGCCGCCATGGTGCTGACGGCATTGACGGGTGTTACCGGCTGGTTGAACGAGACAATCGGTAGTCTAGTTGGGATGCCAACAACGGTTCTTATCGCGTACATGATCGCTGTCGTCCAGTGGCTGGCAGAACTACCATCGGCCCAGGTCGAGCTTGATCTGGGCCTGCTGGCCGTCGTTGGCTGGTACGGCGTGCTTGGTCTGCTGGCTATTATCGCGTGGCGCAGAACCGGCTACGACTTCCGTCAACGCGACACCCAACTCGAAGTGTAAGCCTTTGACTAACAGGGGTCGATTGGCTATACTGGAAATAATGTCAGGACACAGCAAATGGTCAACCATCAAGCGCGCCAAGGGTGCTGCCGACGCTAAACGGGGCGCTGTTTTTACGAAGATTGGTAACCAAATCGCCTTGGCGGCAAAAGGCGGTACCGATCCAAACGTCAACGCGACGCTCGCGATGGCAATCGATAAAGCCAAAGCTGCCAACATGCCACTCAGCACGATTCAACGAGCGATCGATCGCGTCAAGGATAAGTCAGCCGCCCAGCTCGAAGAAGTTACGTATGAAGGGTATGGACCAGGCGGGATTGCCGTACTCGTCGAGGTTGCGACCGATAATAAAAATCGAACCTACCCCGAAGTCCGGCACGCTTTTTCTAAAAACGGCGGTAACATTGCCGAGCCGGGCAGTGTCGCCTTCCAGTTTCAGCGACGCGGCCAGATCATGGCTGGTTTTACGGGCGATGCTGACGAAGCCCTTCTTGTCGCGCTCGACGCTGGGGCAGATGACGCCGAAGAAGCAGAGGGACGACTCGTCATATATACCGAGCCCAAAAGTCTGCACGCCGTTCGGACGGCCATCGCCGCGCACGGCCTATCGGTTGAATCAGCCGAGCTGATGTATGACGCCAAGCAAACCATCATGATTGAGGATGCTGATACGGCGCGCAAAGTCATGCGACTGATGGATGTCCTCGATGAACTTGATGACGTGACGGCAACGCACGCGAACTTCGATATTGCAGCAACAATTGACGTAGAATAATAGACTTTACAACGTTGTAGACACCACGTATCATTCAGACATGAAAGCGATGCTGGTGGGCGCGTTCGCGCTAATGACCGTCCTTATAACAACCGATACGGTGCTCGCCGCAAGCCGAGTCGTCGTGTCACAGGTGCAGACAGGTGACGCGGTATCTGCCAGTAACGAAGTGATTGAGATCTATAATCAAGCCGACACTGATGCCGATGTCAGCGGCTGGTGCGTTAAGTACTCGGCAGCTTCAACTGCGCTGCCGTCAGCCAGCAGTAAATACTGCTTCACGCCTGCCGATACGGTCACGAAGCTGTACCTTGCCCCAAAGTCGTACGCCACTATCGTGTCGAGTATGTATCCAACGAACGCAGACTTCACGCCGGATGGTAAGTTTAGTGCCGGGCTTACCGCCACTGGCGGCCATGTCTGGTTGATCGATTCGTCTGCAGCGTCGATCGATAGCGTCGGCTGGGGGACCGCGCTGTACCCAGAAGGTTCCATCGTCGGGGTGACGCCGGTGCCGAGCGCTCCCGCGCCGACAAGTAGCCAGGTGCTACTTCGAAAAAGCCTGCCGAGCGGTGAGCGGCAGGACACCGGCAGTAGTAAGACTGATTTTGAGATGGGCGTCCTCAAATTTCGTACCAGTGGTCTCTTTGAGGTGCGTACGCCGATCGATATCTGCGCGACGGTGACAGGCATCCAAGAAACGCTGCCCGCCGGGTATGGGTATGACGAGGCTGGCAACTGTGAGCTACTGGCGGCGGATGTCTGCAGCAATCTACACCTGATTCAGACGGTGCCACCGGCTGGGACAATGCCCGATAGTACCGGTGCCTGCGTGGTAGATGCCTGTGTGAATATCGCTGGTTTGCAGGCGACGTTGCCGCACGGCTACAGTGCCGAGGGTGGAGCCTGTCGTGCGCTTGAAGATCGCGTTATCGCGTTGAGCGAAGTACTCCCAAATGTCACCGGTACCGATACTGGCCACGAGTATATTGAACTCTATAACCCTAATAACCGGTCGGTCCTGCTCGACGGTTACGTTATTCAAATCGGAAAAACGTACGAGAAAAGCTACCACTTGAGTACACTGACGGGCACTACTTCGATCGAAGCGGGTGGGTACGTGGTCCTACGCGATGGCGATCTCGGGTTTACGCTCCTTAACACGACGAGTGGTCTACGCGTTGTTTCACCAGCTGGCAACATCGTCAGTGAGACGACCTACAGCGATCCATCGGACGATGAATCATGGGCGCTCATTGCCGGCACTTGGCAGTACACTAATCGGCCAACCCCTGGAATGGCCAATATGATTGCCACCGATACCGATGATAGTGGTACGCTCGGGGTGGCAACGACGGTGCTGACACCGTGCCAGGCTGGTAAGTACCGTCATCCACTGACGAACCGCTGCCGCAATATCGAATCTGATGCCAGTGTTCTTGCTGCCTGCGACAGCGATGAATACCGCAATCCTGACACGAACCGTTGCCGCAAGATTGTAACCACGGCAGCTGGTCTGACGGCCTGCAGTGATGGATACGAGCGTAATACCGTGACCAATCGCTGCCGTAAAATCACCTCAGCCACGTCATCATTAACGCCCTGCAAGGACGGGTACGAACGCAACCCGACGACAAATCGCTGTCGTAAATCCGTCGCGTTGACGGACCCTGTCACAACAGTTGCACAAGCGCCAGCCGATGAGACAGCGAGCCTGACAGCCAAAAGTGCCTTAATCGCGACCGCCGGTATCGGGGCGGTCGGGTATGGTCTGTTCGAGTGGCGGAGTGAACTGCTAGTCGGACTGCGGCGGCTGATTGGGCTGGCGGGACTGTTGGCGGGTAAATAGCTCTATACTGGAGAGATGCGCATTATCGGGATCGATCCTGGCACAGGTATTTTAGGCTTCGGTGTCGTTGAGACGGCCGGTGGAAAATTGCGGATGATTGAAGCCGGGGTTATTAGGACGCCACCGCATACCCCGCTCGACGAACGCCTCGAAGAGATTTTTGACAGCTTGACGGCTATTATCAAGGCGACAAAACCTGACGTAATGTCGATTGAAAAACTGTTCTTCGCCCGTAATGTCACAACTGCGATGAGCGTCAGCCATGCCCGCGGGGTTGCGATGCTCACGGGACGTAAAGCACAACTTCCGATAGCTGAATATACACCGATGCAGATTAAGCAGACGCTGACGGGCTATGGTAAAGCCGACAAAGCTCAGGTGCAGGAAATGGTCCGGCTGCAGCTGGGGCTCAAAGAAGTACCAAAACCGGACGACTGCGCCGATGCGCTGGCCGCGGCGATTACGCATCGTATGATGACGCGGGGCGGCTGAAATCGGTTGTGGAAAAGATGGTACACTAGCACTATGAGTAGTTTAGGCATTATCGCCCTTATTTTTCTCGTCGGTATCGCGACGGTGGTTCGCGGCATTACGTGGCGTAAAGGGTAGTCACACGTGATTGCCCACGTCCACGGCACGGTGGTCGAAAAGGTCGCCGGCAGCATCATCGTCGATGTCAACGGGGTGGGATACGAAGTTCAGGTTAGTCTGGGCGACTTTGACGCTGCCCTGTTGAACGCAACGACGAAATACTACACCTTTCATCATGTGCGCGAACAAGCCGAAGAGCTCTTCGGTTTTACGAGCCTGGCCGCCAAGAAATTATTCGAGCTGCTCATCACCGTGCAGGGAATTGGCCCGAAAGCTGCTCTGGCCATTTTAAGCCTCGGCCCGGCCGAGCAGGTCCGCAATATGATCGCCAATGGCGATACGGTTGGCATCACTAAGGCGAGCGGTGTTGGCAAAAAGTCAGCCGAACGGGTCATCGTGGATCTGAGCGACAAAGTCGGCCTGCCGACGCACTACGGCACGACACTGCCAATCCAGTCCGAAATGCCGATGAACGACGAAGCCCTC
This sequence comes from Saccharimonadales bacterium (SeqCode), assembly GCA_036388095.1. Taxonomy (GTDB): domain Bacteria; phylum Patescibacteriota; class Saccharimonadia; order Saccharimonadales; family Saccharimonadaceae; genus DASVSL01. The sequence goes on from DASVSL010000074.1 coordinate 7,909, forward strand.
GAAGCCCTGATGGCGCTTGGGTACACGCTGGCCGACGCCAGCAAGGCGCTCGAAGGCATTGATACATCGCTGCCAACCAGCAAGCGCATCCAAGAGGCATTGAAATCATCGTGAAACCATTGACGAACACTTCAATCAGCGCAGTAAGACAAAGGAACGATTATGACGATTGAGCGCATCGTCGATACGGCGGTCCACGTCGATGATAACGACGAACAAATCGTTGAGGTTACCTTGCGGCCGCAACGGTTCGATGAGTACGTTGGCCAAGAACGCCTGAAAAAGAACCTGAAGTTGGCAATCGACGCCGCCAAAAAACGGAGTGAACCGCTCGATCATATTCTGCTCTACGGTCCGCCTGGCCTTGGCAAGACGACCATGGCAACCGTCATCGCCAACGAAATGGGCGCCAGTTTGCGTGTCACGTCCGGTCCAGCGATTGAGCGAGCCGGTGATCTGGCGAGCATTCTGACCAACCTTGCCGACGGCGACATTCTGTTTATCGACGAGATCCACCGTCTGAACCGGGCGGTCGAAGAAGTACTTTACAGCGCGATGGAAGATTACAAACTCGATATTGTCATCGGCAAAGGTCCGGCGGCTCGTTCGATCCGGCTGGACCTGCCCAAATTCACGGTCATTGGGGCGACGACGCGGACTGGCAGTCTGGCGGCACCGCTACGCGACCGTTTTGGCCACCTCTACCGACTCGAATTTTATACGCCAGATGAAATTGGCCAAGTTATCGCTCGGGCGGCGTCGATTCTCGGCACGCAGCTGGAGGCTGAGTCAGCGGCGAACCTGAGCACGCGCGCTCGGCTGACGCCACGTATTGCCAATCGCCTGCTTAAGCGGGTTCGCGACTACGCCGATGTTAATGGCGATGGCATTATTGATACCGTCATTACCACTAAAGCGCTTGAATTACTTGAGATTGATGAACTCGGCCTTGACCCGGCTGATCGAAATTTGTTGCAAAAAATTATTGATAGCCATGGTGATCGGCCGATTGGGCTCAATACAATTGCCGCCCTAACCGGCGATGAAACGTCGACCATCGAAGACTTTTATGAACCGTATTTGCTCCAGATCGGCTTTTTAGAGCGCACCCCACGCGGTCGACAGGTAACGGCCAAAGCCTTTCGTCACCTGGGACGCGATTACCAGCCATCAGCCTGACAATGCTGGGTAAAAAGACTATACTTTGGCTATGAACAAGGATGCCTCGCCAAAGCCTGTCGCCTATACGCCGGAAGGCCAGCCTTTGTATGCCCATCCACCCGCACCGATAACTGTTGAGCCAATGAACCCCGAGCAAGCCCAACAGGCCGCCGCCGAGGGCGGTACCCAGCCGCAAGTGGTCTATATGACACGAGCGGTTGATCCGCACGAACCGCACATCTCACCGGAAGTGCGGGCCAAACACGACCAGTCGATGAAACAGTATGGCTATCTGAACCTGAGTGACGGCGAGTATGTCATCAGTGCGATCCGGCGGCACCCGATCGGCCTGCTCTCGATTTGGGCCGTCGTTATCATCGGCATGCTAGCGGTACTGCTTGGTCTGCCACTGCTACTGTTCGGAGCCGGACTCTTGGAGCAAACTGCTTTGTCCGGCCAGGCTATGACCAGTGGTGCGGTCGTCCTGTTACTGACGGCGGTCTTATTCCTGCTCGGTGGCGTCGTTGCCACGGTCGTCTATAACGCCAACCGTTTCTACCTGACGAATGAGAGTGTTATTCAGCACATCCAGACGAGCCTGTTTACCAAAAAAGACCAAACCATCAGCCTGGCTAATATCGAAGATGCAAGTTTTCGACAGCAGGGGATCTTACAGACTATCTTGAACTACGGTGCGATCCGACTCAGCACCGAAGGCGAAGAAACGACCTACCGTTTTAACTTTGTGGCCAACCCCAAGCGCGAGGTTGATCGGCTGAATAACGCCGTCGAAGCCTTCAAGAATTTCCGTCCCGTCGACAGTGATAATAACTAAAAGCTGGCTTTAACGTAATCGCTTTCGCGTTCTAAGCGAGCGGTCAGGACATACCCGCTACAGACATCACCGCCGTTGCAGCCGGTCGGCTCATAGTTATAGTCGGATGCTGCTTCATCTAAAAGGTTGCCTTTCGGGTCGCGTAACAGCCGTTCGTCGATGGCACCGAGTACGTCTGCCTTGAGGGTCCGCGGATAGCCGCCAGCTTTCGCTCGGACGATTTCTTGTAAATTGGCGTGGACGGCGTTGACGGCGACTTTTCTGGTTTGGTCGCGGTGAGTCGCGGTGAGTGATTGCTGAAGGTCGTAACCAATAGTGACAGCGATGGCGAGGACGACAATGAGCATCAGAAGCTCGACGGCACTAAAGCCTAGATGGGTGATCGGTGCTTTCATTGCTACTCACTATAGCAAGAAACGCGTATACTAGTTACTACCGTAACGGAGGGACTGAAGATGGCGAAAAAAGCTGAAAAAACGGCCGTGGCAACTGAAAAACCAGACCAAGAAGGTAAATTGAAGGCCCTGGGCCTCGCAATGGACCAGATCACCAAGCAATTTGGTGACGGCAGCATTATGAAACTAGGCGAAGCCCACCGGGTTGACGTCGAACTAATTCCGTCCGGTGCGCTCAGCCTCGACCTAGCGCTCGGCGGCGGTTATCCGAAAGGCCGTATTATTGAGATTTACGGTCCGGAAAGCTCTGGTAAGACGACCCTGACCTTGCACGCAATCGCGCAAATTCAAAAACAGGGCGGCACAGCTGCCTTTATCGACGCGGAGCACGCTCTTGACCCGGCCTATGCCAAGAAACTAGGTGTCGATACGACAAACCTACTTGTCTCACAGCCCGACAACGGCGAGCAAGCGCTTGAAATCGCTGAGACGCTCGTTCGCAGCAATGCAGTCGATCTGGTAGTTGTCGACTCGGTCGCCGCCTTAGTACCCCAGGCAGAGATTGACGGCGAGATGGGCGACAGTCACATGGGCTTGCAGGCGCGCTTGATGAGCCAGGCGCTGCGTAAGCTGACTGGTATTATCAATAAGTCAAATACGACCGTTATCTTCATCAACCAGATTCGTATGAAGATCGGCGTCATGTTCGGTAACCCCGAGACCACGACCGGTGGTAACGCGCTGAAGTTCTACGCTAGCCTACGGCTTGATATCCGCCGCATCGGCCAAATCAAGTCTGGTGAAGAGATCGTCGGTAACCGCACAAAGGTGAAAGTTGTTAAGAATAAGGTCGCGCCGCCCTTTCGAACGGCTGAATTCGATATTATGTACAACGAAGGCATCTCACGAACTGGTGACGTATTGGACCTGGCAGTGCTCCATGAAATCGTCGGTAAAGCCGGGGCCTGGTTTGACTACAAAGACGGCAAAATCGGGCAGGGCCGTGAGGCGACCAAGACCTACCTCAAAGAAAACAGCGCGGTGCTCGATGAGATCGAGGCGGCGGTCCGGGCCAAGGTCAACAGCGACAATGCCGACCCTGAAGCGATCGACGCAGCACCGGCCGAATAAAGACGCTGAAACATTGGTGATAGAGCCTGGTGCAGTAACGCAAGCTCATCGTGGTAGAAGCATGACTATCACCGATATAACCATTCAAGCCCGCAACCTCGACCGAGTAAATGTCAGCGTCGACGGCAAGTATCGTTTTTCGCTTGCTATTAGTCAGGTCACTGATCTTGGGGTCAAGGTCGGCAAAGACTACACCGAAACTGAACTCGACGCGTTGCTGGATGAAAGTGCCTTCGGCAAGCTTTACGCTAGGGCATTAGAGTACAGCTTTAGTCGTCCGCACAGCGCCAAAGAAATGCGCGATTATTTGTGGCGTAAAACGCGCGAAACCATGTATAAATCACGCACCGGTGAACTGAAGCGTCGTGAAGGTGCTAGTCAGGCGAATGCCGAAAGAACATTCAACCGATTAGTTGAACGAGGCTATGTGAACGATGAAACCTTCGCTAAATGGTGGGTTGAGAGCCGCAACCTACGTAAAGGCACCAGTCAGCGCAAACTGGCGGCCGAACTGCAGGCCAAAGGTATCGACCGCACCATCATCGAGACGACGTTAGCGGCCACCGAGCGTGATGAGTCGGACGAGCTACAGAAAGTACTGGCCAAAAAGCGCCATCGCTACGATGACGAGCAAAAGTTGAAGGCGTACCTCCTACGCCAAGGCTTTGCCTACGACGAAATTCAACGAGCGTTACGGTCGGACGACGAATAGTGATCGGGTTGCGCACCCTGCCGAAGTGGGTTGACGAACGGTCGCGAGGCCGTATCGACCGCTTGGGCGGCTTTGTCACGTATGGTTGGTGATTGGACGACGACGACTTCGTTGTTGACGGAGACGATTTGGGTGCGGTGAATTGTACTGCTCATGGTGCTAAAACTCTTGAGGAGTGATCGTTCGGTGTAGAGCTGCATGAGCCGGTAGCTATCGGTTTCAATGCTGTAGCCCGTGACGCGTCCGAGTTTACGGCCCTGCTCGTCAACAACCTTCAGGCCAACCGGTTCGAAGCCAAAGTCCATCACCTCTTCTAGCCGGACCAGACCGTCGAGCGACACGAGACGATCGGCGCTGTCGACGATAAGGCCTAACTCACTGACTTCACGGATGTCAGCTGGGTGCAGCACGCTTGGGCGGACGTCAAGGTTCGGCCCATCAACCATGAAAGCCGTGATGCATAGCTGGCGCGGGTCGATGATTGGCGTGGTTGTTCGCGCCAACTCGGTTCCCGTCTGCAAACTCATCACCGCTGTGCCAATAAAATTTTGAATCGAAACTAACATGCTTTTAGTTTACCGCGTTTCATCGAACGGACTGATGCGACCGGATGGGAACATATCGGTCACCGTCTGTTGTTTGGCATTCAGAAGATTAATGCGATCGATCGTCGTCTGATCAAAACGAGGTGACTGGACGGCACTCTCGCGCTCGCCGCGGTAGACCTCGTCACTGGCACGTGTAAGGGCGAGGTTGAGGCCGAGCAGTGCCCCGATAAGTGCCACCAAAAACAAGACGGCGAAAATCATCCGGTTGTGCGTGAAAAGAAAATCACTCAGTCGGTGGCCTATCGCACCAAAGCCGTTCATGCGCACGTTCATCGAACGTAGACCTCAAGGGTGACAGTCGGGGCAGTGATGACGCCTGGTGTCTTGATGTCGCTGGCGATATCTATGTGTGTCACCTGTAATTTGGTCAAGTTGCGTTCGAGCAGCTTCAAAAAGCGTAGGTACGAGCGGTAGTTGACAGGGTTTTTAAGGGTGACGGTGGTTGTCACGGTCTTGAGGCCGCTCACTGTACTTGGTTTGGCGGCAGCCGTGGCTGACGATGAGAAATCGAATCCGAGTACATCAATCCCGGCGGCTTTACCGTAGCTAGTGACATCCTGGACGATTTGGTCCTGGTATTGGTAAAAGGTCGTGTCGGCCACGATGGCGGCAGCTCGCTCGACACTGTCGCTGTTGTCGCGGAGCTTTTGGCGCAGTAGGGCAGCGTTTTCGATGCCACGTTCGTCGATCTCGGCGTCAATCTTGAGATGATCGACCTGGGTGACGTAGGCGCCCAGGTTTTGGTGGAGCACAACCGCACTGACCCCAATTCCAATCACGAGCAAGCCCACGGCCGCGTACAGCAGCCAGTGGATGACGTTTGCTTTTGACGGTGGCTTCAGATTCACTTGGTTGTCTCCATCACGACGCTGTACGACGCCTTGAACGGATACTTCGCCTCGTTGCCAGTCAGCTTGGAGATGTCTTCGCCGCGACTGACGTTGGCGATACTGACGTTTTTGAAACGTGACGAGGCTTCAAGCTTGGATTTGAGCACGAGAACGGTTTCGTAGCTGTTGACCTGCGCATCGAGCGTCAATGGATCGATTGGCGTGACGACTTTTTGTCCGAGTGACAGTCCGGTCAACACGGCGCCGTTCGGCATATCGGCGGCTAGGCCGGTCAAGAAGGTACTGTACGCTGTGTCTTTATCGAGAATGTTCTTTGCGATCAGAAGGTTTTTGCGGAAGGTCTGGGCCTCTTTCTCCTGCGCTTCGTAGGCTTTTGTCTGCGCCGAGAGCGATTCGCGCTTTTCGGCCACCGCTGCCATATCACCCCGCACAAGCCAAAAGCCAAGTCCGTAGATCGCACCGATTAACACGCCGAGCAAGAGCAGCATGACGATGTAGTGGCCTAGTACCACGTTGATGCGGGCGGCGCGGATGTCGGCTTTTTCGGTCGGGCTCATCAAATTGATCATGACCAGATCTCCTTGGGCGGGACGAGGGCGAGACCAGCCACTGAAATATAACGAGGTCGGTGTTGGCGAGCGGGTTGGGCCAAACGTCCAAAATCAAGTTCTTGCCAGGGGCTAGCGACGCGTGAGGCGAGCATCAGGTGGTCGGTAAAATACTCACCGAGGCCAGGCATATTGCTACCGCTGCCGAGAATCAATACTTGCTCGAGTTTTTGGGCACCCGCCACGCGCTCTTCGTAGTAACGGACGACCTTGCGGACTTCGCTGAGGATTTTATCGAGTGTCGGTTTGACGGCGGTCTGAAGTTTCGCTTGTTTTGGGCCCTGGCTAAGCCCACTGAGAATCTTGAGCTGATGGGCTTTTTCCATGCTGACCTTGAGCAAATCGGCGATTTCAACGGTCAGAGTATTGCCGCCGACAGCAACGACGCCGGTGACCTTGATCGTTCCATCGAGAATCGCCACGTCGGTACTGGCAGCAGTAATATCGACGATAACGGTCGGCAGGTGACCTTGTTCGCTCGAACGTAGCACGCGGGCGATGGCATGTATGCTCGGTTCGACGAGGACTGTGCGTAGGCCGGCGTGAGCGGCCGCTGCCATGCAGGTGTCGACGATGCGGCGCGGCGCGGCGCTGGTATGGGCAATAACACCGTCCTTTGTCCGCTGGGTAATTTCGTAATCAAGGTATAACTGATCGATTGGGATGGGGATGAACTGCTCTGCCTCAAGTCGAACCGCTTCTAGCATGTCACCCTTCAGGTCGATGGGGAGCGAAATGCTACGGCTGTAAGTGCGACTGGTCGGAATGCTCATGACCGTGTGATTGCTTGGCAAGTGACCGACAATTTTCTTGTCGAGAAGGGTTTTTAGCTGTTCGCCCAAGTACTCACCGTCGCCATCCAAACTTTGCTGCAACTTCGCTGGGTCAACTTCGAGCGAACCGTAGCCAAGAACCGTCGATTTGTGCGGATTAATCGCCATTATTTTCAGACCGGTCTGTGAGATATCCAGGCCGACGACGGGTTTGTCTTTGTAGAAATATTTGCTCATGTGCCCACTGCGCTTGGGGTCAGTATAGCACGAAACGCTTATGAAAAAGTGACTCATGGTGCTAAAATGAAGCCAGCCTAACAGGTTGAGTATGAAAAAAAGACAGCGACGGTCAATAGACGGTTTTACGGTCCCGGAACTGATCGTTACGATCGTCATCTTTGCGATTATTAGTAGCAGTGTCTACCTGCTTTTGATGGCGCATATTGGTGCCAGTATGACTGTCGCGCTACGTACATCCGCCTTGTCGCTTGCCTCTGAACAGGTTGAATATCTGCGGTCATTACCCTATGACAGCCTGGCTGTTCAAGGCGGCACGATCGTCAGCAGTGGGACGCTGCTACCGGCTAGTACCGATCAAACCAGAGCTGATCGCAAGTTTAGCGTTCAGACGGATATTCGGTACGCCGACGACGCTTTCGATGGCTGCCTGAGCTACCCGTCTGAGCAAGCGTATCTGTGTCGAAATGGACCCCCCAAGAGTGGCTTACCGGTCGATAACAACCCACGCGACTATAAAGTCGCCGATGTTCGCGTCTACGACAAGACGAGTGGCAAACAATACGCCAGTCTGAGTAGCCAGTTCACTAGTCGTGTCGCCGAGACGGCTGGTAACAGTAGTGCATTGCTCGTGACGGTACTGGACGGAAGTGGCAGTCCGGTTGATGGCGCCAGCGTCAGAGTCCGTAATTCGACCACCACGCCGACCATCGATCAAACGACGACAACCGACAATGTCGGGGTGGCGGTCTTTATCGATGTCATGCCGGACGACGGTCCGGATTATCGCATCGAAGCGACGAAGGCGGGGTACACCACCCTGAGTACGATTGCGTCCAGTGGCAGCCTGACGCCGACCTACCCTGATGTCAACGCGATTGCCCAGCAGGTTAGTAACGTGACGCTTCGGATCGACCAAACCTCGACACAGAGTCTTGAGATAAAAATGGTTGATACGAGCGGTTCCCCGGTTGCGAGTGTCCCGTTCAAGCTGAAGGGGGGCATCAAGCTTTACACTGAGCCGACCGATACGTCGTACAGTTACGAGCAAACTATCACACCAGACGCCAGTGGGACGGCGGTGCTGTCGGGCCTGACACCAGGCAGATACCAGGTCTGCTATCTGGCCCAGCCAAATCCCTGTGCCACGAGCCACACCAGACAGCTTAGTGTCATTCGCGTCGCCTACGGCTCGCAGTCGTTTCAGCCGTTTGAAATTCCCGCCGGGATGAGCAGTGTAGTCGACGGTGGCCCGATGCAACGGATCATGCTTGGCGTGAGTACGAGCGGGGGTGTGCCGCGAATTGAATCGATCAGCCCGGTCAGTGTTTCGGCTGGAGCGAGTGACGCCGACGATTCTCAGGTCACGATCACCGGTGCAAATTTAGGTGGTGCGACGGTAAGTCTGCGGCGCGGTGCCACGGTTGTTACCGGGACGGTGATCGGTACCGACACAAGTGGTTCAATAGTGCGCCAATTCAATCTGAGTGGTGCGCAAACCGGCGCGTACGAACTGGTTGTGGCTAAAGGTGGTGATACGATCGTGCAATCGGGTGTCGCACCTGGTGAGTTAGGTGGTATCAATGTCCAGCCGTGAGCATGGATTTTCGATGGTCGAATTGATGATCTCGGCCGTGGTATTAGGCCTTATGAGTGGCGTTATATTCATCTTCTTCAGTACCAGCGTCAATAGTTTCTTTCAGATTCAAAATACGAGCATCATCCATAATGAACAAACCAGCGCCTTGTACCGGATGACGCAGGTCGTCCGAAGTGCAACTCGTATCACCGAGGCCAGCAGTACTGCTTTGACCGTCTACGCTTACTTTTCACCACAGGACTCGACCTTATCGCAGGTCCGGTATTACTACGATGCATCGACGAAAAATCTCAAGGTGGATAGGATCCGTGCAGCGGGGACGGCACCAAATTATACCTATCCCAGCAGTGCGACGGAAACTCGTATTGTGTACGGCAATCGGGCTCTGACGGGTGCGTTATTTAGCTACCGCGATGCGAATGGCAGTACCGGACCGTTTGATGCGACGACCTACAAAGACATTAAATCTGTCACGATTGATCTAAACACACCCGGTACCGGGATCAGCAGCAAAGCGCAGCAAAAAATACGCGTTGAAATACGCAGCAGGAAAACAAACTTATGAACCAGCTCCATCATCTACGTGCGCAAACCGGGTCGATGTTGGTCGGACTACTGGTCTTTATCGTCGCCTTTGCGACGCTGGGCCTCGCTGTCGGCTCGATGATCGTCGTGACCCTGGGTACTGGTGTCCGGGCGGAACACAGCGAGCAGGCCTTTAACGCAGCCGAAGCAGGCCTTAACTACTATCTGTGGCACCTGAACCACGATGCGGCCGACCAGCGTGATGGTCAAAGCACACCGGCGACACCGGGGCCGCTTGGTTACGGCCCGTACGTCCACACCTACCAAGACAATGAGGGCAACGACATCGGTACGTACACGCTCTACATATTGCCGGGGGCTAGTGGGTCAACGACAGTCACGGTGCGGTCCATCGGAAAAGTGAGCCGCTACCCATCGGCAACTCGCACCGTCGAAGCGAAAATTGGCGCACCGTCTTTCTCGACATTCGCCGTGGCTGGCAATACCGCACTCTGGTTCGGTAACACCGAGAGCACGAGTGGACCGGTCCATTCCAATATCGGCATCAAGATGGACGGTAGCAACACCGATCAAATCACAAGCGCGCGTTCAAGCTACACCGTGCCATCATGGAGCGGCAGCGGGGCGGGTACGACGAAGGCCGGTGTCTGGTGTGATACGGCTATCACGAGCCCGGTTAACTGCAATAGCCGTAATAAAACGAGCTGGTCGTATCCCGTTCCGGCAGTCGATTTCAATAAAATCAGTGGTGATCTCTGCGCGCTCAAGAAGATCGCTACCAACAATACAGCTGCCAATGCTTGTACGCTGCGACCAACCCGGACGAGCGGGTACATCCCTGCCGTCAGCGCTAGCCCGTATTCAGCTACCGTTGGGTATTTGATCAGTCTGAATGACAATGGCACGTACAACCTCGAACAAGTTAGCAATGAGCGCGACACACGGACGTCATACGCGACTGCCTTGACGCGAACGACCGTTGCGGCCAATGTGGCGATTCCAGCTCACGGCGTTATCTTCGTCGAAGACAATGTCTGGGTGCGTAGCTCCGGCCCGACGGGTTTCAACGGCCGCGTGACGATCGCCAGTGCTCGGCTTGGGGTGACCGGTACGAGCAAGGCGGTGATTGCCGGTGATATCGAGTACGCTGACAAATATAACGGCAACGACGCGGTGGGTATCGTTGCGCAAGGCAATGTCGAAGTCGCGCCGTACGTCAATGCGCCGGTTGAGATAAACGGGGCACTTATTTCTCAGGCAGGCAGTGTCGGCATTCGGCAAAAATACGTCGAAACCGGCAACTGGGTCAAAGGCTACGTCGGTACTACGCAGGGCCTCACGTTCTTTGGTTCACTGGCATCAAATCTTGAGTGGACCTGGTCGGTTCTACTTTGCGGTACCCAGAGTAATGCCAGCTGTTGGGCAGGCTACCGCTACACGACGACGGTGTACGACGAGAACTTACGGTACGCGCCGCCGCCAAACTTCCCGGTGACGAGCAGTTTTGATATGTTGTCATGGCGCGAGGTGTTAACCACACCGTAGTGGTGGGTCTCGCGGCGCTTACCGCCTTCCTCTTGGACGTCATTAGCAGGGACTACGCTGCTAATGGTTACGAAATAGTACTGATCGACTGCATCTCTACTGTCGGGCAGCTTCGCGCTACTGGCAGAGACTCGTTGTGGCGCGAGGTTGGAGAAATCATCACTACGAACGCCGATCCGGCGTGATGCTAAGTAACGGGTTGATTCGACGACGACCGCTTACCAGTCTATGTGTGGGGTCAGCCACTGACCGAGGCCAAATAGAAAACTCCGCCGAAGCGGAGTCGTTCTATACTAACCGTGGCCGAACTAGTTGGACTGACGTTTGTAGGTGCCAGCGCCGTTTTGTTCGAGATTAGCGCCGATGATGTACGAAGCACATTGCGTGCCCGCTGTCGTACCACAGTCTGTCGTACCACTACTATAGGCGACGTAGTAATACTTCTTCTCGCTACCAACCACACCGTTTACGAGTGTCGTCTGAGCAGTTGTCGATGGATCGACGAATGCTTTGGTGTCGATCTTGAACTCGTTCGTCGTGCGCCAGGTGGCGTCATTGACGTCGGTGATAGTCGGGTAGTAGCCCTTATTCGCGTAGAACGCCTCAAGTTGTCCTGCTATCGCGTTGATATCGGTCTTGCGCTCCGAGTCGCGTGCCTTTTGTTGCACACCCGAGAACGTAACGATCACGAGTGTCGCTAAGATACCGATAATCACAATGACGATCAGGAGTTCGACGATAGTGAATCCAGATTGCCTTTGCTTAAGTGAGACCATTGCCCACCCTCCTTAAGTAAAGTTATTTTTTTGTTGGACACCCGCCTCACTTTTTAGAGAGTGCGAGCAGGATATCTGTGTGTCATTATACCCATAAGCGGTATAAGGTCAAGGACCTCAAGAACCGACGTTTTGACTCAAGCTGGCGATCGGTCCCATGACACTCGCCGCCACCAGGCCAACCATGCCACCCATGATGACGATCATGACCGGCTCGAGGATCGAACTGAGCCCATCGATAATGGCGTCGACCTCTTCGTCGTAGAAGTCGGCGACCTTCACTAGAACGACGTCGGTTTGACCAGTCTCTTCGCCGACGGCGAGCATTTGGCTGACGATGCCAGGGAACAAGTGATTGTCACTGATCGCCTGCGAGAGTTGTCTACCATTGACCACCTGGTCGGCGGCATCCTCTATGGCGCGTTGGTAGACATCGTTACCGACGGCACGTGCCGTCACCTTGAGGGCTTCGACGACGCTCACACCGGCCCCAATCAGCGCCGCGAACGTACGGGTGAAGCGGGCAACGGCGATTTTCGTGACAAGGCCCTTAAGAATCGGCACCTTGAGCACCAGACTATGAAATTGGTAGCGTCCGGTCGGCGTCTTGATATAGCGCCGTAGCCCCACGACGACCGCAATGGTGCCGCCGATGACGATGTACCAGTACGACGTCATGAAGGCGCTGAGGTTGAGCATCACCTGCGTAATCATCGGTAATTTTGCGTCGGGTCCACCGATGTCGGTGAGAATGGCACCGATTTTCGGAATAATGAAGAGCATGAGTCCCATGAATGCGCCGACTGTCAATATGAGCAGCACCAGCGGGTAGGTACTGGCGCTTTTGATCTTCTTCTTCATACTGGCGTTTTTTTCTGTTTGGGTCGCCAGGCGTTTGAGGATGTCATCGACGATACCGGCTGCTTCACCGGCACGGATCATATTGACGAAGATACTTGAAAACGTATCTGGGTGTTTTTCCATGGCATCAGCGAGTGACACGCCGCTTTGCACGTCGCTGATGAGGTCTGTGATGACGGCTCGCAGTGTCGTGTTCTCGACTTGATCACGCATGGTTGTTAAGCTGCGCAGTAAAGGCACGCCAGCACTGACCATGGTGCTTAGCTGCCGGGTAAATAGGACCAGGTCGCCGGTCTTGATTTTAGGTTTCAAAAAATTCGGCGTCGATTTTTTAACGTCCGAGCTGATGGCGACCGACACCGGTTTGAGGCCTTGTTTTTTGATCAACCCAAGGGCGGTGACTTTATCGCCAGCTGAAATCGTGCCGCTTACCGTCTTGCCGCCAGTGTTGGTTGCCTGATAACTAAAACTTGGCATGCTTATTCTCTCG